>NZ_JALBHA010000243.1:0-9194 GCF_023006445.1 Bradyrhizobium sp. SHOUNA76 | reverse complement strand
CTGGGCGAGGAGGGCGCGCGCCCGTGGATGCTGCGCGCCACGATCGGGCCGGCCGAGAACGGCGTGCGCTCGGTCGACATCAAGGCCGACAAGGTCTCGACCTCCAACATTCTGCTGGCACTGCGGGTCAAGGACCTCACCTATACGGCCGACCTGCCGCTCACGGGCGAGCTCAAGGGCGAGCTCGGCCGCGATGGTGTGCCGACATTCTTCCGCGGCAAGATCGCGATCGGCGCGGGCCGTATCATCGACACCGACACGCCAGATTATCCGATGGCGATCGACCAGGCCGAGATCAACGTCGAGTGGGACGCCAATCGCCGGGTGCTGGTCGCACCGTTCAAGATCCTGTCGGGCGCGAACCGCCTGACGCTGCTGGCTCATCTCGAGCCGCCCAACGGGACCGTCAATGACTGGCAACTGGGCTTCAGCGGCGGTTCGATCCTGCTCGGCGGCATCGACAACGAGCCGCCGCTCGTCTTCAACCGCATTGCGATCGGCTTCCGTTTCGACACCGACCACAAGCGCTTCCTGCTGACCCAAGCCGACATCAGCAATGGCGAGATCGGCGTCGCCGGCACCGGTGCCATCGACTATTCCGGCGAGCCGCGGCTGACGCTGGGCTTTGCGGGGACGCCGATGTCGGCCTCTGCGCTGAAGCGGATGTGGCCGACGCTGGTCGTTCCCGAGTTGCGCGAATGGGTGATCGAGCGGATCGAGCGCGGTACGCTTCAGCGCATCGAGATCGGCGTCAACTCGCCGACGAAGAACCTTCCGCGCAAGGGCCCGCCCATTCCCGACGACGGCCTCTCGGTCAACATCGTGGCGAGCGGCGTCGCGGTCCGTCCCGTGGACGGAATGCCTGTCGTGCACGATGCCGATTTGAAGGCGCGCGTGACCGGCCGCACCGCGACCGTGAATATCAGCCAGGGCATTGCCGATACGCCCGCAGGCCGCAAGGTCACGATTTCCGACTTCACCTTCGAGGTCCCGGACATGGCGCCGAAGCCCTCGCCATCGCGAACGAAGTTTCGCGTCGAGGGACCGGTGCCAGCAGCGGCCGAAATGCTCTCCAATGATCGCCTAAGCGATCTGTCGTCGACAGTCGTCGACCCCAATACCAGCAAGGGCACATTCACGGCGAACATCCAGCTCGGCATGCCGGTCAAGGGCGAGTTGACCAAGTCTGACACGACCTATGCCGTGACGGCCGACCTCAACGGCTTCTCAGCCGACAAGCTGGTGATGAACCAGAAGCTGGAGGCCAACAATCTCAAGATCGTCGCGAACAACGGGGGTTATCAGGTCAAGGGCGACGTCAAGATCAACGGCCAGGCGGCCTCACTCGACTACCGCAAGCCGACCGAAGGCGATGCTGACGTCAGACTGCAGGCGACGCTGGATGATGCGAGCCGGGCGCGATTGGGGTTCGATCTCGGCCCCGCCGTCAGCGGATCGTTGCCGATCAAGCTGTCGGGCAAGATCGCCGGCGGTCCCGACCAGACGACGAAGCTCGGCGTCGAGGCCGACCTGACGTCGGTCAAGCTCGACAATATCCTGCCGGGCTGGCTCAAGCCGCCGGGCAAATCAGGCAAGGCCAGCTTCAAGGTCGTGCCGACGGCGCAATCGACGCGGCTTGAGGACATCGTCATCGAAGGCGGCGGCGCCTCGATCAAGGGCTCGCTCGAGGTCGACGCGAATGGCGACCTCATGAACGTGAACTTCCCGACCTATTCGCCGTCCGACGGCGACAAGACCTCATTGAAGGCCGAGCGTGGTCAGGACGGCGTCATCAGGGGCACCATGCGCGGCGACGTGTTCGATGGCCGCGGCTTCCTGAAGTCGGCGATTTCAGGCAATTCCAAGGACGATTCCAAGAACAAGATGAAGAACGTCGATTTCGACATCGACGTGAAGCTGGGTGCCATCGCCGGTTTCAATGGTGAGGCGATGCGCAGCGTCGATGCCAAGATGTCGAAGCGCAGCGGCGCCATCAAGGCCTTTACCCTGAGCGGCAAGATCGGCCGCGATACGCCAGTGGCGGCCGATCTGCGCGGCGGGCGTGCGCAGGGCAGCCGCGAGGTGATCTACCTCCAGACCAACGATGCCGGCGCGCTGCTGCGCTTCACCGACACCTACACCAAGGCGGTCGGCGGCCAGATGGTGGTGGCGATGGAGCCGCCGACGTCGGAGCCGAACACCTCGCGCGAGGGCCTCATCAATGTCCGTGACTTCACGGTGAAGGGCGAGGCTCAGCTCGAACGCGTCGCCGCCGGCGCGCCCAACGGTACCGGAAACGGCGTCTCCTTCAGCGCGCTCCGCGCCGAGTTCACCCGGCAGAACGGCGCGCTCACCATCCGCGATGGCGTGGTCAAGGGCCCGATGATCGGCGCCACCATCGAGGGCTCGATCGACTATCCCGGCAATCAGGTCTGCATGAGCGGTACCTTCGTGCCGATGTATGGCGTCAACAACATCTTCGGCCAGATTCCGCTGTTCGGCATCTTCCTCGGCGGCGGCAACAATGAAGGGTTGATCGGCGTGACCTATGAGGTGGTCGGCACACCAGCGGCGCCTGTGATGCGCGTCAATCCGATCTCGGCGATGGCGCCCGGCCTGTTCCGCAAGATCTTCGAGTTCAACACCGGCAAGCAGAACTCGCCGTTCGAGGAATTCCCCTCGCAGTCCAACGACGGCTCGACCGGCTCGACGCGCCAGCTTTCCAGCGGTTGTAGTCTCGCGCGGCGATAAGCGCAGGACGGCTTGTCTCCGCGTCATGGCCGGGCTTGTCCCGGCCATCCACGCCTCATCACATGGCACGAAGAACGTGGATGCCCGGGCCTTCGCCGCGCCGAAGCGGCTTCGGCCGCGCAGGCGGGACAAGCCCGGGCATGACGGCCATGGTTTGGAGTGCTGAGTGCCGCTTACGCCGCGCGCACGCCCGCGAGGAAGGTGCCGACTTCGCCGGAGAGCTGCTCGGCTTGCTTGGAGAGGTTCGAGGCCGCGGCGAGCACCATGTCGGCTGCATTGCCGGTCTCGTTGGCAGCGGTGGAGACGCCGCCGATATTGGTGGTGACTTCCCTGGTCGCCTCCGCGGTCTGCGAGACGCTGCGGGCGATCTCGGCGGTGGCGGCGCCTTGCTCCTCGATGGCCGCGCCGATCGAGGTCGCGATGCGGCTGACCTCCTCGATGGTGGCGGTGATGCCGCCGATCGCGTCCACGGCCTCCTTGGTCGCGCCCTGGATCTGGGCGATCTTGTCGCCGATCTCGCGGGTGGCTTCCGCGGTCTGGCTCGCGAGCGATTTCACCTCGGAAGCGACGACGGCAAAGCCGCGGCCGGCTTCACCGGCACGCGCGGCCTCGATGGTGGCGTTGAGCGCGAGCAGATTGGTCTGGGCGGCGATGTTGGAAATCAGCTCCGCGACGTGCTCGATCTGCTGGGCGCCGTCCGAGAGCGCACGCACGATGGTGTCGGTGCGGCGGGCGCTGTCGACCGCGCGTCCCGTGACTTCTGCAGACTGGGCGACCTGGCGGCTGATCTCGGTGATGGAGGAGGAGAGCTCCTCGGCGGCAGCCGCGACGGTCTGGACGCGCTGGCTGGCTTCGGTGGCGGCCGAGCCGACCAATGCGGCACGGCGGTTGGTGCCTTCGGCGGTCGAGGACATCGACTTGGCGGTGGTCTCGAGCTCGCCGGAGCCGGAGGCCATCAGGCCGACGAGCTGGCCGACGGAGGCATCGAAGCGGTCGGCGAGGGAGATCAGGGCGTCGCGCTTCTCCTGCTCGGTCCGCGTCTTGGTGGCGACCTGTTCGGCTTCCAGCGAGCGGGCCGTCAAAGCCGTCTGACGCAGCACTTCGAGGGTCTCGGCCATGCGGCCGATCTCGTCGCCGCGGCCGGTTTCCTCGACCGGCTTGTCGATGGCGCCTTCGGAAATCTCCTGCATGCGGTTCTTCTGGCGCTCGAGCGCGCCGAGCACGTCGCGGGCGATCAGCCAGGATAGCGCCGCCATCAGCAGCATCAGGCCGATGCCGATCGCGGCCAGCTCCAGCGTCAGCGCGCGCACGTCGGCGTCGATGTCGTCGACGTAGAGGCCGTAGCTGACGGTCACGTTCCAGGGGGCGAATTTGCGAGCGAATATTGTCTTGCGGACAGGTTCGGTCTGGCCGGGACGGGGATAGAGATAGGAGGCCACGCCACCCTGCGCGGTCTCGCTGCCGGCCTTGATGATGGCTTCCGCGATCAGCACGCCGTTGGAGTCCTTGGCTCCCGTGATCTTGCCTTCGAGCTGCTGGTTGGCGCCGTTCACGACCAGGGAGCCGTCCTGATTGTAGACCACCGGATAGCCCTGGTTGCCATTGAAGTTCATGCGGCGGCCGCGCTGATGGAACTGGGCCTTGGCATCGGCCAGCGTCAGCTTGCCGGCGCTAACTTCATCCTGAAGCGATTGCGCGTAGTTGTAGAGCAGCTCGACGGCGGTCCGCATCTGCTGGACCCGATCCTCCATCATGCGGCTCTTGCTGAGCACGGCCGATACCCCGATGATGGCCGCAACGGTGAGGGCGGCGAGACACACCATGCTGGCAAGCTTGGTGCGGATCTTGAGGTGACTCAGCAGCTTCATCGCAGCCTCGATGGGAAATGGTTGTTATTGCTCGCGTAGGTAGCATGAAGTTCTTACCAATCATGAATGGACGCGTGCGACGTGCTGCCACGCGCGGCGTCGGCAGCCGCGTGCGCAAACATGCAGGCCGAACGCGCCTCGCCGCGCGTGGCGGGTCAGGTCGCGGAGAAAAATGATGTCGGAAGTTGGTGGTGATCGAGCTCGGCCGGAGCGGCAGTGAACCGATTCGCTCACCGCATCATCATGTCCGTGCTGCTCGTCGCGGCCCTCGTCCTGATCTGGAACGTGCTGGGGGCGCGCTGAGACGGCACCGGGTCTGCCGGTGCCGTCCCGCTTGGCGGGTCAATCAGGGGCGCATCAGCGCGGCGCGTACGCGCCGCTATTTCTTGCCCATCGCCGCATCGGCACTGACCGAGCCGCCGCCGGCTGCCGACAGATAGAGGCAGGCGAAGCAGAACAGGATCGCCGCGGTGCCGCCATTGAGCAGCGGCAGGAATACCGGCGTTTCGCCCTTGAACATGTGACCCATGAAGTAGGCGAAGGCCATTTCACCGGCGAGGATGAAAGCGCTGAGGCGGGTGAACAGGCCGAGCATCAGCAGCGCACCGAGCACGAGTTCGAGCGCGCCGGCCGTCCAGATCAGCGGCGGGATGTTGGCGAAGTAAGGAAGCACCGGAAACTTGAAGATCTTGGCGACGCCGTACTGAAACAGCAAAAGGCCGGTGATGAAGCGAAACAGGCTCAACAGAACCGGTTGAAAGCGAGTGAGATAGGGAAAGTCCATTGGTTTTTGCCCTCCATCCAATGCGCGACTTGGACCGTATTCAGTTCGACCCCGCAAGCGGCTCCGCGTCAATTTGTGCTGACAATTTTGTCATGACGGACAAAACACTGCAGTTCGTCCGTTCACGCCGGTTGTCCTGGAATTTTTCGCGCGCCGCTCCCCGCATGCCGTCCGTAATTCCCCGGTGACATCGAGGGATGCAGGTTACGTCGGGGAAACTTACTCCCGCAAGGCGGGGACGATCAGGAATGGAATCATTCCGAGGATCACGCTCGCAAGTGCGAAGATGAGCAGCAGATCGTAACCGTGGGTGAAGTCGTGGATGAGGCCGCCGCTCCATGAGCCGAAGGCCGACCCCAATCCGCTCCCGATCGAGATCGTGCCGAAGATCGTACCGACGCGTTTCCCGCGGAATATCTTCATTGCGGTGGCGGTAATCAGTGGACCGCGCGAGCCCATCATGCTGCCGAAGCAGACGACGAAACCGGTGAGCAGGATGACGTTCGGATAATACTGAAGCAGCCAGAGCAGGACGATGCCGACGATCGAGATCGCGTAGCTGAGCAGCACCGATGGCCGCCGTCCGATCAGCCCGTCGAGCGCGGAGACCCCGAGCATGCCGAACACCAGCACGACGCCGGAAAAACCCCAGGCCGTCGCGGCCTGGAGCGGCGGGAAGCCGGCGTCGATCAGATAGGCCACGATCTGGGCAGCGATCGCATACATGCCGACGGCGGTGAAGAAGAAGGTCGAGAACAGCGCCCAGAAGGCGTGGTGGCGCATGGCGCCGAGAAGCGTCCAGCCGTTGTCGATGAAGTCGGGATCGGTCTTCTTCACGACATGCGGCGAGCCTGTAGCGAACAGCCGCCACGGCAACAGCATCAGCGGGACCAGCAGGCCCAACGCTGCGAAGCCGAACAGCTGATAGGTGTCGCGCCAGCCGATGTGGTCGATCAAGAGCTGCGATGCCGGCAGCAACGCCAGCACGCCGCCGCCCATTGCCGAATACACCACGGACATTGCGGTCGGCAGACGGCGCCCGAACCAGCGGCCGAGCAGGATCGAGTTCGGCACGATGCCGATGAAGGCGACGCCGATGCCGACGCACATGCCGATCGAGAGTTGGAACTGCCAGAGATGCTGGGCGTGGGCCGCGATCAGGAAAGCCGCGCCGAGCAGTAGCAGCCCGAGCGCATAGACGATGCGCGGTCCGGAATGGTCGAACAGACGACCGACGAAGGGTGCGGTGAGACCGCTCGCGAGCCAGGTGAGGGAATAGACCGAGACGATCTGCGCGCGGTCCCAGCCGAAGCTCTCTGAGATCGGCTTCAGGAACACTGTAAAACTGTCGCCGAGCCCGCGGCCGAGCACGGCCAGCGTGAAGCAGAGCGCAAGCACGGTGAGCGCGACGCCTTCCTTGCTCGTTCCCCTATCGGGCGTGTTCTGATCCATTGCCGGTCAGGGGAGCGCGCTTCGGCGCTCCCTGACAAGCAGCGAAAAGCTCATACGCCTATGCAGGCTTGATCAGGATATGCTTCTTCTTGCCGAAGGAGAGCTTGATCACGCCCTCCGGCGTCAGATTGGCCGCTGACAGCGCCAGCTTCTCGTCATTGACGGGTTGGTCGTTGACGCGCAGGCCACCGCCCTTGATCTGGCGGCGTGCTTCGCCGTTCGAGGCGACGAGGCCGGCCTTGACGAAAGCGTTGAGCACGCCGAGGCCGGCATCGAGTTCGCCGCGCGGAATTTCCACCGTGGGCAGGCTCTCGGCGAGCGCGCCTTCTTCGAAGGTACGACGCGCGGTCTCGGCTGCTTCGTTGGCGGCATCGCGGCCATGCAGCAGCGCCGTCGCTTCGGTGGCGAGCACCTTCTTGGCCTCGTTGATCTCCGAGCCGCCAAGCGCCTCGAGCTTCTTGATCTCAGCGATCGGCAGCGTCGTGAACAGCTTCAGGAATTTGCCGACGTCGGCATCCTCGGTGTTGCGCCAATACTGCCAGAAATCATAGGGCGAGAACTGATCGGCATTGAGCCACACCGCGCCTTGCGCGGTCTTGCCCATCTTGGCACCCGATGCGGTCGTCAGCAGCGGCGTCGTCAGCGCGAACAGCTGGTGGGTGCCCATGCGGCGGCCGAGATCGACGCCCATGATGATGTTGCCCCACTGGTCCGAGCCGCCCATCTGCAATTTGCAGCCGGTGCGCTTGGCGAGCTCGACGAAGTCGTAGGCCTGGCAGACCATGTAGTTGAACTCGATGAAGCTCATCTCCTGCTCGCGCTCGAGGCGCAGCCGCACGGAGTCCATGGTCAGCATGCGATTGACCGAGAAATGGCGGCCGACATCGCGCAGCATCTCGATCCAGTTCAACCTGGTCAGCCACTCCGCATTGTCGAGCATGATCGCGTCGCTCTTGCCCTCGCCGTAGCGCAGCACCTTTGCGAACACGCCGCGGATCGATTCCTTGTTGGCCTCGATCTCGGCGACGGTGCGCATCGCGCGCGTCTCGTCCTTGCCGGAGGGATCGCCCACCATGGTGGTGCCGCCGCCCATCAGCGTGATCGGCTTGTTGCCGGACTCCTGGAGCCAGTGCAGCATCATCATGGTGAGGTAGTTGCCGATGTGCAGCGAGCGGGCGGTGCAATCGTAGCCGACATAGGCGGTCGCTTCGCCCTTGGCGGCGAGCGCGTCCAGCCCCTCGAAATCGGAGCACTGGTGGATGAAACCACGTTCCTGCAGGATATTGAGGAAATCCGATTTAAATGCAGTCATCTGTCGGCGTGCCTGACAATTCTTGGTTTACTTTTTTGGGGGCAATTTAAGGGTCTTGGGTGGGAACCCGATGGCCGCCCGCCACTTGGCGCTGTGGCATTATAAGATGTGTCCCTCTGGCACAAGATCGGCATGCCGGAGAGGGTGTTTGAGGACGCTGATCCATGATGTTGACGGCACTCGGTTTGATGAGCGGCACCTCGCTGGACGGGGTGGATGTCGCGCTGATCGAGACCGACGGAAAACGGGTGCAGGCCTTCGGGCCGTCCGGCTACCGGGCCTATAGCCCGGCGGAGCGCAACCTGCTGCGCCAGGCGCTGTCCGAGGCGGCGTACCTGCCGCAACGTGACGCCCGGCCAGGTGTCCTGGCCGAGGCCGAGCGTGCGGTGACACGGGCTCATGCCGAGGCGGTTGCCGCCTTCTTTGCCCAGAACCGCATGAAGCCCGAGGACATCGACATCGTCGGCTTCCACGGCCAGACCGTGCTGCATCGCCCCGAGCGGCGGCTGACGGTGCAGATCGGTGACGCTCCGGCGCTGGCGAAAGCGATCCATATCCCCGTGATGCATGATTTCCGCGCCGCCGACGTCGAGGCCGGCGGGCAGGGGGCGCCGTTCGTACCGGTCTACCATCGGGCGCTCGCCCATTCGCTGGATCGCGAGGGCCCGATCGTCGTCGTCAATATCGGCGGCGTCTCCAACATCACCTATATCGATGGCAACGACACGCTGATCGCCTGCGACACCGGGCCCGGCAACGCGCTGCTGGACGATTTCATGTACCGCACCATGAACCAGGCGTTCGATGCGGAAGGAAAGTTCGCAGCGCTCGGTAAGGTCGATGAGGCCTGGATTGCCCACGCGCTGGAGCTGCCGTTCTTTGCGTTGCCTCCGCCGAAATCGCTCGATCGCAACGACTTTGCGGCGCTCAGGCTCGGCGATGTCGCGCCGGCCGATGGGGCCGCGACCCTGACCGCTTTCACCGCGGCGGCGATCGCCCGAATCATCCCGCTGCTGCCGCGGCGGCC
>NZ_JALBHA010000242.1:0-9206 GCF_023006445.1 Bradyrhizobium sp. SHOUNA76 | reverse complement strand
CGCGGCCGGCTCCGGCTCCTGCGGACGAACGCGCCGTGCGGGAATGGCGGGCTGCGCCGGGATCGAGCCGAAATTGCGCTCGACCAGCGGGCGTATGTCGGCGGCCTCAACGTCGCCGGCGATCACCAGGATCGCGTTGTTCGGCGCATAGAAGCGGCGATAGAAGGCGAGCGCGTCCTCGCGATCGAGCTTCTCGATCTCCTGATGCCAGCCGATCACCGGCCGGCCGTAAGGATGATTGAGATAGAGCGCGGCCATGATCTGCTCGTTCAGCCGCGCGTCCGGATTGTTTGCGACGCGCATATTGTATTCTTCGAGCACGACGTCGCGCTCGGGCAGCACGTTCTCGTCCTTGAGGATGAGGCCGGTCATGCGGTCGGCCTCGAACTCCATCATGGTCGGCAGCTGCTCTTTCGGCACGCGCTGGTAGTAGTTGGTGTAGTCGACCGAGGTCGAGGCGTTCTCGTTGCCGCCGACGCGGAGCACGGTCTGGGAGAATTCGCCGACGGGGTGCTTCGAGGTGCCCTTGAACATCAGGTGCTCGAGGAAGTGGGCGAGGCCGGACTTGCCCGGCGTCTCGTCGGCCGAGCCGACCTTGTACCAGATCATCTCCGTGACGACGGGCGTGCGGTGATCGGGGATCACCACGACCTGCATGCCATTGCCGAGCGTGAAGCTGGCGGGCGGGGCCGACGTCACCGTGGTCTGGGCAAGGGCCCCACCGGCTGTCAGGACACTGGTCGAAAGCAGCGCGGCAAGGAGGCAGGCAGCCGATCGGTTTACGGACATCATGATCCTTATCAAGGGCCGAGGTCCGGATGTCCGGCTCGGAGGCACGGTATGGTACACCGTGCGGCTGAGGCTTCGCGTCACGAAGCAGAGAACTCAACGCGGTGGCAAGTTACTGATAAGCAATCATGACCGGCATCGGGCGGACATGGGCCCGCCGGCACTCGGTTCGCTTCTGCAGAACAACGCGGCAGGACAGGAACGCTATTGTTCCTTGTCCTTGCCCGACATGATGTCGAAATAAGTCCGCCGCGTTTTGTCCTGTCCGGCGCCATAGGAGTAATTCGGCGACGGTGTCTGATAGCCCGGGGGCGGCTCGACCAGCGACTGGCGCGGCGGCTCGCTGGTGAATTTCTTCTCTTCGGCGCTGTTGCCGCCCTTCATCATGTTCCACAGACCACCGGAGAAGCCGAGCTCGGCGGGACTGAGCGACGGATTGCCGTTGGTGCCCGGCTGGATCGGGTCGTTGCTCGTCCGGGGCGCCGCGGCGACCTGACCGGCCTTCATCTCGGCGGGCGTCAGGGGGCGGGCGGCCTGCCAGTTCTCCGTTTCCTTGGTCGCCTTCTTGCGCGCGGCGATGGCTTCCTTGCGGCGCTTTTCCTCGGGGTCCTTGGGCCAGTTCGGGGCATTCTTGGCCTGGGTCGCGGGGGGCGGCAGGTCCAGCTTGGGTGGCACGACCAGCGGCGAGCGCTCGCGGTACTCGATGCCGGGCTTTTCCATGCTCTTGGCGCCGATGCCGGACATCAGATTGTCGATGATCTTCTCTTCGAAGGTCATCCCGTCATCTTCATCGTCGTCGTCACCGGCGCGAGCCGCGCCAGCCGACATGACGAGACCGATGCCGAGCGCGACAGCGGACAATTTCAACGCCCGCCAGAACCCCCATTGGGGGTCTCGAACCATCGAACCGCTGGTCTTCGAGCTGCGCATTACTGTACCTGTTCCATATTGTGGCAGATTGCCGCTCAAACGCGGCCTAACCCTCGCAAAAGCCGGGTTCCACCTGCCGGTCCGTATCGGCCGGGATCAGGGCGCTTTTGCGGCGGGTACCCCCAGGAAGGAATCATACAATAGGGCTGCGACCCCAGCAACGATGGCCACGTCCGCGAGGTTAAACACATACCAATTATAGGTATTTCCGCCGATCTCGATGTGGAACAGGGCGAAATCGACCACCGCGCCATAAGCCAGTCGGTCGATGCTATTGCCGATGGCGCCGCCGATGATCAGGCCCAGTGCGACCGTGGCGAGAAGGGTGTGCGAGCGGGCCATCCAGATTGCCAGCGCGACCACGGCGAGGACCTTGACCGCCATCAGCGCCAGCTGCGCCGCCTGGCTGTCGTTCTGGAGCCAGCCGAAGCTGATGCCGATGTTCCAGGCCAGCACCAGGTCGAAGAACGGCGTCACCTTCACCGCGCCGCGACGGGCGAGGTCGAACACGTTCAGCAGCCACAGCTTTGAGGCCTGGTCGGCCACGAGCGTGACCATTGCCGCGAAGATGCCAGCGCCGAGCGGGGTCATGGGGATCAGACCGCTACCCCCAACGCCTTCCATTCGCGCAGCGCCTTCGCGTCGCGCGGGGTGACGTCGGGGTATTCAGCGTCGTCGCCGACCATCGGGGAGATCTTCCAGGAGCGAGCGCATTTGGTGCCGACCGCCTTCTCCACCACGACCGCGACACCGGGCACCGCATCGAGACGGAACGCAGCTGCCGGCGCCTCGCCCTCACGCACCTCGTAATTCGAGGTGATGCAGATCTCGGCGAGATCAACGTCGAACAGCGTCGCCAGCATGTCGCGGTCGGCGACATAGATCACCGGCGATGCCTCCAGCGACGAGCCGATGTTCTTGGCGGCGCGTTCGAGCTCGAGCGCGCCGGTGACGACGCGGCGGACGTTGCGGATCGTCTCCCATTTCGCGGCGAGCTTGTCGTCGCGCAAGCCTTCGAGATCGGCCGGGAACAGTGTCAGATGCACCGACGGTTCGGCCTCGGGCCGGTACATGCGCCAGCCTTCCTCCGCGGTGAAACTGAGGATCGGCGCCAGCCATTTCAGGATCGAGGCGCACAGCAGATCGATCGTCGTCAGCGCCGCCTTGCGCGTCAGCGAGGACGGCGGATCGCAATACAGCGTGTCCTTGCGGATATCGAAATAGAACGCCGATAGCTCGCTGTTCAGGAACGCAGACAGGATCGCGACCACTGTCTTGAAGTCGAACTCACGATAGGCCTTGTCGACGGCGGCGGCGCGACCTGCGAGCTCGTGCAGCATCAGCCGCTCGAGCTCGGGCATCTCGGCCGGCGCGACTGCGTCGGCCGGCTTGTAATGATGCAGCGTGCCGAGCATCCAGCGCACGGTGTTGCGCAGCTTGCGATAGGTCTCGACCGTGTTCTTCAGGATCTCGGGGCCGATGCGCTGGTCGTCGGTGTAGTCGCAGGAGGCGACCCAGAGCCGGAGGATGTCGGCGCCGGATTCCTTGATGACGGCCTGCGGCTCGATGGTGTTGCCGAGCGACTTCGACATCTTGCGGCCGTCCTCGGCCTGAGTGAAGCCGTGGGTCAGCACGATGTCGTAGGGCGCGCGTCCGCGGGTGCCGCAGCTTTCCAGCAGCGAGGAGTGGAACCAGCCGCGATGCTGGTCCGAGCCTTCCAGATACATCACGGTGTCGGTGCCGCCGTCGACCTTGCGCTTGATGCCTGACAGCCCCGGGAAATGCACGGGGTCTTCGAGCACGAAAGCGTGCGTCGAGCCGGAATCGAACCAGACGTCGAGGATGTCGTCGACCTTCTGCCAATCCTCGCTCGCGCACGGGCCCAGGAAGCGCTCACGGGCGCCTGTCGCATACCAGGCGTCGGCGCCTTCCTTCTCGAAGGCCTCTCCGATACGCGCGTTCACCGCCTCGTCCTGGAGAACCTCGGCTGAGCCGTCGCCCTTCTCGCGCACGAATACGGCGATCGGTACGCCCCAGGCGCGCTGGCGAGAGATCACCCAGTCCGGGCGCGCCTCGATCATGCCGTTGATGCGGTTTTCGCCCGACGGCGGCACCCATTGCGTTACCGAGATCGCGTGCAACGCGCGGGCGCGCAGCGTGTCGCCCCTCTTTGCCTTGCCGCTCACCGCCACATCCTTGTCCATCGCAATGAACCATTGCGGTGTATTGCGGAAGATCACCGGCTTCTTGGAGCGCCAGGAGTGCGGATATTGATGCTTGAGCCGGCCGCGCGCGAGCAGCATGCCCCTTTCGACGAGCGCCTTGATCACGCCCTCGTTGGCGTCGCCCTTCTCGCCCTTGTCGTTGATGACGCGCTTGCCGGTAAAGCCCGGCGCATGATCGGTGTAGCCACCGTTCTCGTCGACGGTATACGGGATCGCCGTGTTGATGCCGCGCGCATCGAGATCGCGCGCCTGCGCCATCCAGGCGTCGAAGTCCTCGCGGCCATGGCCGGGCGCGGTGTGCACGAAGCCGGTGCCGGTGTCGTCGGTGACGTGGTCGCCGGGCAATAGCGGCACGATGAAGTCATAGCCGCCGGCAAGGCCCTTCAGCGGATGCGCGCATTCGATCGCGTCCATGGTGTCGCCGGGGATGTCGCGGACCTTTTCATAGGCCGTCACGCGCGCCTGCTTGAAGACCTCTTCAGCGAGCGCGTCGGCGAGGATCAGGAGATCGCCGGTCTTGGTCCAATTGTCTGCGGGCGCGTCCGTCACCTTGTACAGGCCGTAGGCGATCTTCGGCGAGAACGAGATGGCGCGGTTGCCGGGCAGCGTCCAGGGCGTGGTGGTCCAGATCACGACGCTTGCGGCAGCAAGCGCGCCATGCGCGGGGGAGGTGACCGGGAATTTCACCCACACGGTATCGGAGGTGTAGTCCTCGTACTCGACCTCGGCTTCGGCGAGTGCCGTCTTCTCGACCACGCTCCACATCACCGGCTTGGAGCCGCGATAGAGCGTGCCGTTGGCGGCGAACTTCATCAGTTCGCGCGCGATCTGGGCTTCGGCCGGATAGCTCATGGTGGCGTAGGGATGGTCCCAGTCGCCGATGACGCCGAGGCGCTTGAACTCTTCACGTTGCACGCCGAGCCAATGCGTGGCGTAGGCGCGGCATTCCCGGCGGAAATCGATCATCGCGGTACTGTCGCGGAAGTCGGGCTTCTGCTTGCCCTTCTTGCGATAGTGCTCTTCCTCGACCTTCCATTCGATCGGCAGGCCGTGGCAGTCCCAGCCCGGCACGTAGTTGGAATCGAAGCCGAGCATCTGCTGGCTCTTGGTGACGAGGTCCTTCAGGATCTTGTTCAGCGCCGTGCCGATATGGATGTTGCCATTGGCGTAGGGCGGGCCGTCATGCAGCACGAACTTGGCGCGGCCCTTCGCACTCTCGCGCAGCTTCTCGTAGAGGCCGATGTCGTACCAGCGCTTGAGGATTTCCGGCTCGCGCTGCGGCAGGCCGGCGCGCATCGGGAAATCCGTCTGCGGCAGGAACAGGGTCTTCGAATAGTCTTTGGCTTCAGACTTTTGGGACTTTTGCGGCTTTTCGGACATGAGGCTGACTGGCTCGGAAGGGCGCGGGAAACGAATGGCGATGCGGAATCGCGGGGTGAAACGACAAAATCCCGGTCTTGCGCCGAGCCCTTGGGCTCAGGCGGAAGCCGGGCCGCTAATCCCTATGATGCGCCGCGAAAACATGGGCTTTCCATAGCAGGGGGACGGGGGAAGCGCAAAGGTTGGGGGAGGCCGGGTTTCAAGCTCAATCGATCACGCCCAGCATCGGAAACGCGTCCGGGGCCGCGGCCAGCATAGAGCGGGCGCGGGCGGAATCGTCGTCCATCTGGCGGATCAGGGCGTCGAGGCTGTCGAATTTCAACTCCTCGCGGATGAAGCCGACGAAGGCGCAGTCGAGGAGCTGCCCGTAAAGGTCGCCTTTGAAGTCGAACAGGAATATCTCGAGCAGTGGGGCGCCATTATCAAAGGTCGGACGGCGGCCGAAGCTCGCCACGCCGTCCAACCGCTCGGCGCCGCGGCCGACCCGCACGGCGTAGATGCCGTGCTTCAGGCCGCAATTGGCATCCAGGCGGATGTTGGCCGTGGGATAGCCGAGATCGCGGCCGCGCTTCTCGCCGTGAATGACCTCACCGGTGACGAACCAGGGCGCGCCCAGCATGGTGGTCGCCTCCTCCAGTTGGCCCTCGGCGAGCGCGATCCGGATGGCGCTGGAGGACACCGGCCGCTCGTCGATATCGACATGCGGCTGCACATCGACCTCGATGCCGAGCCGGGGCGCCTCGTTGACCAGCAGGCTCGGCGAGCCGACGCGTCCTTTGCCGAAATGGAAGTCGTAGCCGACGGCGATGCCGCTGACGCCAAGGCGCCCGATCAGGTCATGGTGAATGAAATCTTGCGCACTGGTCCCGGCGCGCGCCTTGTCGAAGGTCATGACCACGGCGCCTGCCAGCCCGGTGCCGGCCAGAAGCCGCAGCTTGGCCGGCTCGTCCGTCAGACGGAATTGCGGGGTGTTGGGGCTGAAAAACCGCCGCGGATGCGGCTCGAAGGTCAGCGCCAGCGCGGGGCGGCCCTGCACCCGGCCCATTTCGAGGGCTGCGGCGATCACGGCGCGATGGCCGAGATGAACCCCGTCGAAATTGCCCATGGCGACCACGGCACCCCTTGGAATAGCGGAGGTCGGCGTGGTGTCGCGGATAACGGTAAAATGCGGAGCCATCAGGGGAATTCTCGAACCGGCAGGACCGGCCGGGACCGTGGCGCGACCGGCCGGATGAAGTCAAGCGGGAGGGGGCGGCCGGACCGAACACGATTTCAGTCCTTGGGGGGCGTCCCCAATTAACGGGCTGTTTAACGCCTTGGTGCTAGTCCTTGAGTGTGGAACCGCCGGGCTCCGGCCCTGGCAGGTCCGATCGTAATATTCCTGGTTTGCGTTGGGGGAGTCGAGATGGCGGTTGATTTGTCGATGCCGGTTCTGGTGGTGGATGACTATAGCACCATGATCCGTATCATCAGGAATCTGCTGAAGCAGCTTGGCTTCGAGAACATCGACGATGCCAGCGACGGTTCGGCAGCGCTGAACAAGATGCGCGGCAAGAAGTACGGGCTCGTGATCTCCGACTGGAACATGGAGCCGATGACGGGTTACGACCTGCTGCGCGAAGTGCGCGCGGATCCGAACCTCGCCACCACGCCCTTCATCATGATCACGGCGGAATCCAAGACCGAGAACGTGATCGCCGCCAAGAAGGCTGGCGTGAACAACTACATCGTCAAGCCGTTCAACGCGGCGACGTTGAAGACCAAGATCGAGGCGGTCTTCCCGGACATGGCGAGCGCGTAAGGCGCTTCGAAGCCATCAGGTGAATTCGGAAAAGCCCGGGCTGGTCCCGGGCTTTTTGCGTTGGGTTCGTCATTCCGGGGCGGTGCGCGAGCACCGAGCCCGGAATCTCGAGATCCCGGGTCTGGTCCTTCGGACCATCCCGGGATGACGGCTAGATCGTCACCACTTCAATTCGCGCATCAGCGCCTTTGGCGGGTGGCCGAACAATTCCATCACCGATGTCGGGTCGAGCTGGTCGAGGCCCTCGAACTCCTCGGCATGGATGCCGCGGGTCACGAACAGGCAATCGATGCCGAATTCGCGCGCGCCGGTTAAGTCGGTGCGGACGGAATCGCCGATCGCCAGCACCTTTTTCCGGTCGATCGGATGACCCTGGCGTTCACCGGCCAGCGCCATCGCGCGCTCATAGATCGGGCGATGCGGCTTGCCGTAGAAGATCACTTCGCCGCCGAGCTCGCGATAGAGCTCCGCAATGGCGCCGGCGCAATAGATCAGCCGGTCGCCGCGTTCCACCACGATATCGGGGTTGGCGCAGACTAGCGTCAGCTTGCGCTCGCGCGCCTTCAGCATCATGCCGCGATAATCTTCCGCCGTCTCGGTCTCGTCGTCATAAAGGCCGGTGCAGACGATGTAATCGGCTTCCTCCAGCGGCGCGGTTGTTGCGTCGAGGCCGCGATAGATCGAGTTGTCGCGCTCGGGGCCGAGCCAGAACATCTTGCGGCCGGGATGATCGGCGACATAGAGCCGCGTCAGGTCGCCCGAAGACACGATCGCGTCATAGGTCTCGTCGGCCACGCCGAGCTTGCGCAATTGCCGCTGCACCGAGTCGGCTGGCCGCGGTGCGTTGGTGATCAGGATCACCGTACCGCCGCGGCTGCGATAGGTGTGCAGCGCCTCGCAGGCCTCGGGGAAGGATTCGAGGCCGTTGTGGACCACGCCCCAGATGTCGCTGAGCACGACATCGACGCCACCCACGAGTTCGCGCAGGCTTTCGGCGAAATGTAGCGTGGTCATGATGCGCGCGGCCCGTTAGATGCGGCGCGCGAGCGCCGCGTTGCCGGTGATGCGTTGTGCCGGAATTGCGGCTGAAGTCGCGCCAGATGTCGTGCCTTGGCTGGGGGGAGCGGAGCCATTGGATCCCTGAATGTCCTGCGCCTGGTTCGGCGCGGCCCCGCCGGTAGCAGATGCCCCCTCCGGCCGCAATGGCCGGGGCGGCGCGAACAGGAAGCCCTGGCCGAACCGCACGTCATAGTCGAGCAGGTCGACGACCGCGCGCTCGCCTTCGATCCTTTCGGCGATCAGGTCGATGCCGAAGCGGCCCAGCAGATCGGAGAGGTCGGAGGGGTGGATGTCCGAGGCCGAGGCCTGCCTGGGGTCGAGCAGCAGCGTGGCCGGCACCTTGATGAAGCGCACCCCGCGGTCGGCCAGCTCGCGCGGTTCGATCCTGAGATCCGTGACATGGTCGATCGAGAAACGGAAGCCGCGCTGGGCGAGCGCCGCGAGATTCTCGGTCTCGGCCGGGCCGAGATTGCGGAATGTCGATTGCTTGAACTCCAGCACCAGCGAAGGCGCCAGCGCCCGGTTGGCTTCGAGGAAGTCGAGGCATTGTGCGAAGGTGGTGGAATTGCCGAGCGTGGAAGCCGCGACGTTGCAGAACACGCCGACGTCCTTGTTGCGCACCATCAGGCGCCGCAGCACCTGCACACAGCGCAGCATCACCATGTTGTCGATGCGCCCGATCAGCCCGGAAGCCTCCGCGATGCTGATGAACTCCTCGGCTGCGATCAGCTGGTCGCGCTCATCGCGCAGGCGCGTCACCGCTTCGTAGAACCGCACCTTGCGCTGCGGCAGCGTCACCATCGGCTGGAGGAAGATGTCGATGCGGTTCTCGTCGATGGCGTTGCGCATCGTCGCCAGCAGTTGAGTCTGGTTGCGCGGGGAAGCCGTCTGAATCGGGTTGGTGGTCTGGCTCTGGACCGCTGGCGCCTGAGCCGGCCGCGGCTGGGCCAGCGGAGGTGCTGCGGGAAGCGGGGGAGGGGCAGTCGGCCGCTCTTCGAACGGCGCAATCAGATCGATCGGCG
>NZ_JALBHA010000241.1:0-9216 GCF_023006445.1 Bradyrhizobium sp. SHOUNA76 | reverse complement strand
GTGCGGGCTTCACAACCTCGGCAGCCTGCGGCTCGGGCGTGCCGTCGATGCGGCGCTTGCCGCGCTTCTCGACCACGACCTGCTTGCTGCGGCCATGGCTGAAGCTCTGGCGCACAGTGCCCGTTTCGACGCGCGGCTTGAGCGATAGCGTCTTGCTCGGAACGCTCAGCTTCTTGTCGCCAGGGGTCTTGGTATCAACCATTCAGCAGTCCTAATCCTGATTTATCAGTGTTGTGCGTTTCCGCACCGTCCAATTGGGTCGTCGTTGTCTCTCAGAAATCCTGGCCGGGCTTTTCGGCAGTCTTGTCAGCGTCCGCCATCCGGTATCGGACCAGCATCTGGCTACGTGACAGGAATGACTTGCTCGCCGGGCCCGCGAGCAGGGCAGCATGTATCACATTTGACCGGGTAAGTGCCAAATCCAATTCTACCGATTTCAGTACGGTAACGACGGGAATCTGCGGCTTGGCGCCGCGATTTCCGTCATTTTGACGCGCCAGCGTGTCCAATTTGCGGATTCCGTCCGCGGCCCCGTCGCTGGCGTGGATCAGGACCTCGACCGTGCCTTCCCGCAGGGCGCTTTCGACCTTGCCGAAACCGGCGACGATCTGGCCCGCCTTGGCCGCGATCCCAAGGACCTCGGTCACGCTCCGGACCAGGAGCGCCTCGATGTCAGCAGGAAACGTCTGGGGAATGCGCAGCTCGCGCTTGAAGGCCTTACCGAAATGGTGACGCCGCACGGCTTCCGCAACCACCCCGCGGGAGGCGGTGAGCCACATGCCGCGTCCGGGCAGCTTGCGCTTGAGATCTGGAACCACGTCGCCTTGCGGCGAAATGACGAAGCGGATCAGCTCGTCGATCGGCCGGACCTGCCGACTGACCGCACACATCCGCATGGTCGCGGACCTTTCGGTCCGCGGTCCATGGTCAAGTTCGGGGTCAGTATCGGTGAGCATCCGGGCGACATCCTCCTTCGCCCTTAAGCCGGCTGATCTTCGGTCGCCTCAGCCTCTTCTGCGGGCTTGGCGAGATCGGCCTCGGTGATCCAGCCGGCCTTGACGCGGGCCTGCATGATCATCGCCTCGGCATCGTCACGGGAGATATCGATACCGTCGAGCGCGCCCGGGAATTTGGTCTGCTCGCCGCCTTCCTTGCGCTCGGTCCAGCCGACCAGATCGTCGGTGGCGCAGCCCGCGAGGTCGTCGACCGTCTTGATGTCGTTCTCGCCGAACTTCACCAGCATCTTGGAGGTGACGCCGGGCACGTCCTTGACGGCGTCCTCGACACCGAGCTCCTTGCGCCTGGCCTCGATCTCCGCTTCCTGCTGCTCGAGATATTCGCGGGCACGGCTCTGCAGCTCCTGCGCGGTCTCCTCGTCGAAACCCTCGATGCCGGCGAGTTCCTTGAGGTCCACCATGGCGAGTTCCTCGACCGAGGTGAAGCCTTCGGACGCCAGCAGCTGGCCGACCACTTCGTCGACGTTGAGCGATTCCATGAAGACGCGGGTGGAGTTCTCGAAGTCGGCCTGGCGGCGCTCCGATTCCTCCTGCTCGGTCAGGATGTCGATGTCCCAGCCGGTGAGCTGCGAGGCCAGACGCACGTTCTGGCCGCGGCGGCCGATCGCCAGCGAGAGCTGGTTGTTGGTATCCGGGACGACGACCTCGATGCGCTCGCGGTCTTCGTCGATGACGACCTTGGACACTTCGGCCGGCGCGAGCGCGTTGACCACGAAGGTCGCGATGTCGGGCGACCAGGGGATGATGTCGATCTTCTCGCCCTGCAATTCATTCACCACGGCCTGCACGCGCGAGCCGCGCATGCCGACGCAGGCGCCGACCGGATCGACCGAGGAATCGCGGGAAATCACGCCGATTTTGGCGCGCGAGCCCGGATCGCGGGCGACCGCCTTGATCTCGACGATGCCGTCATAGATCTCCGGCACTTCCTGGGCGAACAGCTTCGCCATGAATTGCGGATGGGTGCGGGAGAGGAAGATCTGCGGGCCGCGGGTCTCGCGGCGGACGTCGAAAATGTAGGCGCGGACGCGGTCGCCGTTGCGGAACACTTCGCGCGGCAGCATCTCGTCGCGGCGGATGATGGCCTCGCCACGGCCGAGATCGACGATGACGCTGCCATATTCGACGCGCTTGACGACGCCGTTGACGATGTCGCCGATGCGGTCCTTGAATTCCTGATATTGCCGGTCGCGCTCGGCCTCGCGCACCTTCTGCACGATGACCTGCTTGGCCGACTGCGCAGCGATGCGGCCATATTCCAGCGGCGGCAGGGTGTCGGCGATGGTGTCACCGACCTGGGCGCCGGGATTGGCGCGCTGCGCATCCACCAGCGAGATCTGGTTGGAATGGTTTTCCACCTTCTCGACCACCAGCATGTGGCGCGACAGCCGCAGCTCGCCCTTCTTCGGGTCGATCTCGGCGTGAACGTCAGTCTCGCTGCCGTAGCGTGCGCGCGCGGCCTTGGCGATGGCATCCTCCATCGCCGCGATGACGATGCCGCGGTCGATCGATTTCTCGCGCGCGACGGCGTCTGCGATCTGGAGCAATTCAAGTCGATTGGCGCTGACTGCCATGGCTAGTCTCCTTCGTCAGGCTCGATCTCGCCCCGTCGCGCGCGTTCGGCGGCCAGGCGATGCTTCTTGGTATTGGTCGGGGCCGGCTTCTTCTTCGGCTTGGTGTTCTTGGTGGTCTTTTCGCTGATCTTGGCGTGCGGCGCCTGCGGCGGCTCGAGGCCGAGATCCCTGCGCATCTGGCGCTCCTCGGCCTTGCCGCGGCGCATCGATTCCGCGATCAGCTCGTCGGTCAGCACCAGCCGGGCCTCGCCGATATCCTCCATCGTCAGGAGCACATCGGGATCATCGCTCGCCTTGACGTCGTCGCGATGCAGATGAACGCGATCGCCTTCGACTGGCCCGATCCTGCCGCGGAACCGCTTGCGCCCTTCATGGGCGACCGCCATCTCGATCTTCACCAGATGGCCAAAATAGCGCTCGAAATCGGAACGACGGACCAGCGGCCGGTCGATCCCCGGCGAGGAGATTTCCAGCCGATAGGCGCGATCGATGGGGTCGGCGACATCGAGCACGGGCGATAGCGCCCGCGAGATCGCCTCGCAATCCTCGAGCTGCATCGAGCCGTCCGGCCGCTCGGCCATGATCTGCACGGTGCAGCCGGCTTCGCCGGAAATGCGGATCCGCACCAGGCGGTAGCCCATGCCCTCCAGCACCGGCGCTGCGACCGCGGACACCCGTGCCGCCGCGCCCGGCTCGACCACGAGCCTCGGCTCGGCCAGCAATTCGGCATCGGTGGAACCAGGGTTCGGTTCGGACATATCAGGGGTCAAGGCGCTCGTTGGATAAGGCTTGGGTTAAGGCTTGGTTAAGACTTCAAAGCCCGCTTCGGAACTCTCCCGACACGCGTCGGGCCGCATCTTCCGCCAAGCCGCGTTCAGGTAATAAAAAAGAGCGGGTCCTTTCGGGCCCACTCTCACTACGCGGATCGTATGAGAAGATGAATTGGCGCTGATATAGCGCTTTCTGTCTCCGTGGACAAGGCCCATCGCGGGTCAAAGGGGGCTTTTTGCGCCCGATTCGCAGCGTCCTGGGCCTAACGCTTCTTTCACCTCGGGAGGCTAAATTCCCTGATTGTGGGGCGGCTTGGACCAAGGGCGCACCCGCGGCGTGCCCTGATCGAGTTGCGTACATGACCGTTGCCACGTCGCTCATTCCCGGACTGGACGATATCGTCAAACGCGGCGACCCGCGCCGACGCGGCGAGATCGCGCGCGCCATCTCCGAACTGTTCTTCCGGGATTCCGCCAATCTTCGTCCCGAGCTCATCGATCTCTTCGACAATCTCCTGATCGATCTCGTGCCGCATGCCGAACTCGCCTCGCGCGTCGACCTCGCCGAGCGCTTCTCGCATCTGACCAACGCGCCGCCGCATCTGGTCAATCAACTCGCGCGCGAAAACGAGATCATGGTGGCAGCTCCCGTGCTGCGCCGCTCGCCCGTGCTCGATGATTCCGCTCTGGTCGAGATCGCACGGCTGAAGGGCCAGGGCCATCTGCTGGCGATGACGGAGCGGCCCGCATTGTCGGCTGAGATCACCGACGTGCTGGTCGAGCGCGGCGATCGCGACGTGGTGCGCCGCGCCGCGGCCAATGCCGGTGCGGTGTTCTCGCCGGGCAGCTATTCCGAGATGATCAAGCGCGCGGCGCAGGACGGTGTGCTGACACTCAAGATCGGTCAGCGCCGCGATCTTTCGGGCGAGCACCTGAAAGAGCTTCTCGACGGGACGCTCGACGTCATCCGCCGGCGACTCTCCAGCGTGGTCAACCCCGCGCGCCAGGTCGAGATCAAGCGCGCGATGGCGGCGATCGAGGAGGCCGCGCTGCCGCCGGGACCGCGGCGCGATTTCTCAGGGGCGCAGCGCACGGTGCTCACCTTGCATCGCGAGGGCCATCTCGGCGAGAGCGCGCTGCTGGGCTTTGCCAAGGCGCACAAATACGAAGAATCGATCGCTTCGCTCTCGGCGATGTCCGGCGTCCGTCTCTCGGTTCTGGACCGCCTGGTCGCAGGCGACCGTTACGATCCGATTCTCATTATCGGTCGCGTGTTGAATCTGGGCTGGCCGACGGTGCGCGCGCTCATCCTGCTCTGGTACGGTCCGCACCGCACGCCGGCCGATGCCGACATCGAGGCCGCGCGCGTGAACTTCACGCGCCTGATGCCGACGACCGCCGAGCGCGTCGTGAACTTCTGGCGCAACCGGCAGACGATCTAGCGTCACTCTCCGTCATTGCGAGCGAAGCGAAGCAATCCAGAAATCTTTCCGCGGAGGCACTCTGGATTGCTTCGTCGCCAGCGCAAATTGCTTCGCAAGTTGTCGCGGGCTCCTCGCAATGACGGCTAGCCAACCCGCCTGAACCGCAAGTAAGCCGCCTTGCGCCCTTCGCGGGCGGCCTTCCGGCCGTAGCGCGTCATGGTGTAGCCGTCCCATGGCTGCCTGAAGTCGTCGGCGCGTTCGGCAAGCCAGACGAAATCCTGCGAGCGCGCAAGATGCGACAGCGTCCAGGCGCAGTAATCGTCGATATCGCAGACGAAGCGGAATTCGCCGCCACTCTTCAGCACGCGCGCCATCGCGGCGATCGTCCTGTCCTGGACGAAGCGCCGTTTCCAGTGCCGCCGCTTCGGCCAGGGATCGGGATGGATCAGGTCGATCCGGGATAATGATGCCTTCGGCAGCCAGGCCAGCAGTTCGGCCGCATCGCCCGCAAACAGGCGGATGTTGCCGATGTTGGCGGCCTCGATCTGCGCGAGGATCTTTGCCATGCCGTTGACATAAGGCTCGCAGCCGATGAAGCCCGTCGTGGCGAAGGTCTGCGCCTCGGCCGCGAGATGCTCGCCGCCGCCGAAGCCGATCTCGAGCCGTACATCTTCGGCTGCGGGGTCAAAGATCTCGCGGGCGTCCGCCGGCGTTTCACCGTCGATGTCGAGCGCCAGATGCGGCAGCAGATGATCTACCAGCTCGGCCTGGTGCTGCCTGAGCTTGTGGCCCTTGCGGCGTCCGAAGAAGGCGCGCTCGCTGTCCTCGCGACCGGGGTCTGATTTGCGCTCGCTCATCGCAGCGTCTGGTACAGGCGATGGAGCAGCCGCGCGCGCGGCGCGAGCGACGAGACATAGAGCTGCTCATAATGGGTGTGGGCGCCCTTGCCGTCGACGCCGAGTCCGTCCAGCGTCGCGGTGTGCGCGGCGGTGAAATTGCCGTCCGAGCCGCCGCCGGTATGGGTGTCGATCAATTCGAAGCCGATCTCGGCGGCAACCGTCTTCGCATGCTCGTAGAGTGAGGCGCCTGCATTGCTTTTCTCGTAAGGCGGCCGATTGAGCCCGCCCGTGACCTCGACGGTGACGCCTTCGGTCTTCGACGTCAGCCCAAGGATCTTGCTGACGAACTCGTCTGCGTCCTTGAGGCTCAGCACGCGCAGATCGACTTCGGCATAGGCCTCTTCCGGCGTGACGTTGGGGCGCGTGCCGCCGCGCACCACACCGACATTGACGCTGACGCCGCGCTCGAGGTCGTTCATCCCTTCCAGCGCCAGGATGACGTTGGCGAGTTCGCGGACGGCGCTGCGGCCGTCTTCGGGCCGGGAGCCGGCATGCGCCGGTACGCCCTTGATGAACACGCGGAAGCGTCCGACGCCCTTGCGTCCGGTGACGATCTTGCCGCCGTCACGTGCCGGCTCCGTCACCAGCACGTATTTGGCCTTGCGCCCTTCGGTCTCGATGAGTGCGCGCGAGGTGGGGCTGCCGATCTCCTCGTCGGAGGTGAACAAATGCGTGATGCCCAGCGGCGAGCGTTCGGCCGTCGCGCACAGCACGCGAAAGGCGTGATGGGCGATGTAGGCGCCGCCCTTCATGTCGTAGATGCCCGGACCGAACGCGACGTCGCCTTCGACCTTGAACGGCAGGCGCTCGATAAATCCGAGGGGATGAACGGTATCGAGGTGGCTCAGTACCAGGATGCCCGGCCGGTCCAGGCCCCAATTCGACCGCGCCAGGAGATGATCGCCGCAGCCATCGACGCCGGCGATGCGCTCGAGCGTGACGGGCAGATCGCGGTATTGGTCCGCGACCATGGAGACCAGCCTGTTGACCTGTTCAGGCGCTTCCGTCGGCGTCTCGACCTCCACCCAGCGGCGGATGCCATCGAGAATAGTTTGGGAATCGAACCAATTTGAGCTGGCCATGGACGCATCTGTGCCTTTGAATCGCATCATCGAAGCGGACGCGCATCAAGGCGCGGCCACAAATGACGACATAGGCCAGATTTGACGCGGTCTCAAATCGCCATTGAGGCGGCGTCAGCGCTTGTCGGGCCCTTCGCGAGCCGCGATCTGCTCGACGAGATCGACGATCGAGCGGCGCATCTTCGAGTCGGTGATTCGCGTGAACGCCTTGGTCAAGGCAAGTCCTTCGGAGGTCGCGAGAAAGTCCGACACGTAAGAGGGCGAGGCGCCTTCGGCGAAGCCATTCGGACCCGCCACGCCACTTGGACCGCCTTCGAACAGGAACGACACGGGTACCTGGAGAATCTCGGCGATCTGCTGGATTCGGCTCGCGCCGACCCGGTTGGTGCCCTTCTCGTACTTCTGGATCTGCTGGAAAGTCAGGCCCAAAGCTTCACCGAGCTTCTCCTGGCTCATGCCCAACATGATGCGGCGCATACGCACGCGACTGCCGACATATTTGTCAACAGGGTTGGGCGCTTTCGACATTTCCTCAGCCCTCCAAACACCACCCTCAGCGCAATCTTTGGGAATGCCTCAGGTGCAAGCATCGTCAAATCAAACCCTCTTATTGGGAAACATTGCGGAGAAATTTAGCAACGCACCACTGTCTTTTGCAGCCGGTGCAGAATGGGGAGCCCGCGTGCAGTCTGTCAACCGTGGGACTGCGGTTGTCAAAAGTTTCCGGCCGCGTTGCTGACGAGGCTGCAATCAGCGATGCGGCTTGGCGACACGCCGCCGGACGGCGAGAAACACGGCTAGCGCGACGAGCATGGCGGCGGGCACGTCGCCCACCCGCGCGTAGACGGTCGGCGGGATCGCGGCGGGCAGGCTTGCATCCAAAATGCCTTCGATTCCGAGACCGAGGCTGGCGACGGTGCGGCCCACCGGATCGATCACTGCGGAAACGCCGGTATTGGCGGAGCGAACCAGCGGCAATCCGAGTTCGATCGCGCGCATCCGCGACTGCTCCAGATGCTGATAGGGGCCGGTCGAGATGCCGAACCAACCATCATTGGTGAGGTTCACGATCCAGCCCGGACGCTCATTGCGTCCGGCCACTTCGCCGGGAAAGACGGCTTCGTAACAGATCAGCGGCAGCGCGGGCGGTGCACCGGGCACCGGCAGCGCATGCCGCACCGTGCCGGGAATGAAGCCGCCGCGCACACGCGTCAGTTGCTCGAAACCGAGCTTCTCCATCAAAGACTGGTAGGGAAGAAATTCGCCGAACGGCACCAGATGCAACTTGTCGTACACGGCGAGCACGCTGCCGTCGTGATCGATCACGTAGATCGAATTATAGGCACGCGTGATCGGCGTGCCCCGCGGCAGGTCGGGCGCGCGGACCGAACCCGTGATCAGCACCGTGCCCTTCGGCAGAAGGTCTGCAATCTGAGCCATCGCGTCGGCCTCGCGGGTCAGAAAGAACGGAAAGGCCGATTCCGGCCAGATCAGGATCGTGGCATCACGCACGCCGGTCGATTGCGGGCCGGAGGCGCGGTCCGACAGCGCCAGGTATTTTTTCATCACCTCCGCCTTGGCGGCGTAGTTGAATTTCGCGTCCTGCTGCAGGTTCGGCTGCATCAGGCGCAGCTTGGCGCCTGCGACCATCGTGGTCGGATGCAGCGACAGGCGGATCGCGCCGAAGATGCTCATGACGATTAAGAGCGCAATTGCGGCTGCCGGGACGCGCCATTGCAGGCGGCGATCGGGCGTACGGTCGATCAGGGTCGCGGGGCTCGCGAAGATCGCAACCGTCAGGAACGTCATGCCCCACAGGCCGATCAGCGACGCCGTCTGTGCCAGCGGCAGCGGCTCGGATAGCGCATAGCCAAACGCGTTCCAGGGAAAGCCGGTCAGGGCGTGGCCGCGCAGCCATTCGCTGACCGTGAGGCTTGCCGCGAGCGCAAGCACGCGCGTGGCGTTCTTGGTCCAGAGCACGCGTGCCAGCGCAAAGCCTATGGCCGTGAAGATGGACAGATAGGCCGGCAGGCCGAGCACGGCGAACGGCGTCAGCCAGGCGAACACATCGGCATCGACGAAGAAGGCGTAGCCGATCCAGTAGAGGCCGGGCACGAAATAGCCGAGCCCGAACCAGTAGCCGGTCAAGGCTGCAGCGGGGACGCCGCCATATCGTCCGGCCCCGGTGCCGTCGATCAGCCAGACCAGCACCGGAAACGTGATGAACAGCACCGGAAAAAGGTTGAACGGCGCCAGCGCCAGCACCGACAGTGCTCCGGCCGCGATGGCGATGACGGCGCGCTTCCATCCCCAGGCGAGGATGATGGCAAGCGCAATCTGCCGAAGTCGCTGCAACGGACTCACTGTTGGCCGGTCCCGTCGCTCGGCGGCGGGCTGGGCGTGTCATTGGCCGGCGATTGACCGCTGTCCGGCGCGGCCTCGCGACGCCGG
>NZ_JALBHA010000240.1:0-9236 GCF_023006445.1 Bradyrhizobium sp. SHOUNA76 | reverse complement strand
CGCTTGACGCGCGGCGACAGCACCGAGACCTGTGCGGGCGAGGCGGGCATGCCGGCGACGATCATCGCGGGCGCGGCCGACTGCTCCTCGACGCCCGTACCGCCGAGCACCTGCACCTGCGTCGCCGAGATCGGCAAGGACTTCACTTCGTAAGAGGGAAGCTCGGCGGCGAAGGCGCCGGCCGAGCTCGCAATCACGGCGCCGGCAACGGCAATTATTGTGAGAACACGCATTGGAAAATCTCCGTTGAAGATGTCAATCGGAGGTTTGGTCGTGGCGATGCCGGAACAGGTTCGCTCGTGTGCGAACATTCTCATCGCCTCCGGCGCACATATTGGTTGCTTGATGCGAAAGGACGAGCCGATGCAGAAGCTTTTCGCGCCAATGTTTCCGGACGGTTTCGCGGCAGAGCCGATGCGCATCGCTTAGGGCTCTTGCAGAGCAAGCTGCCGGGCTTTGACCGGCGCGGCGCCTTGGGGAAAGCGCAGGATCATGGTCGTGCCGCGGCCGGGCGCGGAAGAGATGATCAGCTCGCCGCCATGGGCAGCGATGATCTCGCGAACGATCGACAGGCCGAGGCCTGCGCCGTCGCCGGCGACGTTGCCGGTCTGAAACGGCTCGGTCAGGCCGTGTTCGGCGCCATCGGGCAGGCCCGCGCCGTCATCGTGAATGGAGATGCCATCGCGGCTGAGCGTGGCAACGATGCGTTGCGCGCCATGGGCGTGAATGATCACCTGATCGATAGTCAGTGATCGACCGGCTCGTCGGCGCTCAGGTCACCGGCGCCGGATTGAACAGCGTGAGGTCGTTGTGGATGCCCCAGCGATCCGACCACGGTTTTGTGCGGCCAGAGGCGACATCGAGGATCAGGCGGAACAGGTCCCAGCCGGTCTCCTCGATGGTCTTCTCGCCGGTGGCGATGCGGCCGGCGTCGAAGTCGATCAAATCCTTCCAGCGGCGGGCGAGCTCGCTGCGGGTCGCGACCTTGATCACGGGCGCTGCCGCAAGGCCGTAAGGCGTGCCGCGGCCGGTGGTGAACACCTGCAGCGTCATGCCGGAGGCGAGCTGGAGCGTGCCGCAGATGAAGTCGGAGGCCGGCGTTGCCGCGAACAGCATGCCCTTCTGCGTCGCCTTCTCGCCGGGCGAGAGCACGCCGGCGATGGCGGAGGAGCCGGACTTGACGATCGAACCCAATGACTTCTCGACGATGTTGGCGAGGCCGCCCTTCTTGTTGCCGGGCGTGGTGTTGGCGCTGCGGTCGGCGCCGCCGCGGGCCAGATAAGAATCGTACCAGGCCATCTCGCGCACCAATGCGCGCCCGACGTCCTCGTTGATCGCGCGCCGCGTGAGCAACTGGATGGCGTCGCGCACCTCGGTCACTTCGGAGAACATCACGGTGGCGCCGGCGCGCACCAGAAGGTCCGCGGCGAAGCCGACGGCGGGGTTCGCGGTGACGCCGGAGAAGGCGTCGCTGCCGCCGCATTGCAGGCCGATGACGAGGTCGGCGGCCGGGCAGGTCTCGCGGGCGCGCTTGTTGAGGATTTTCAGGCGCGCTTCGGCCTGGGTCATGATCGCGTCGACGATCGCGCCGAAGCCGTCGAAGGCCTCGTCCTGCATGCGCACGATGGCGTCGCTGACGCCTTCCGGCACCAGCCGCTCCGGCGCGAGCTTCTCGCAACCGAGGCCGACGACCAGGATCTCACCGCCGAAGTTCGGGTTCAGCGCGATGTTCTGCAGCGTGCGGATCGGCACCACCGCATCGGGCGCGGTGATGGCGACGCCGCAGCCATAGGCGTGCGTCAGCGGGACGACGTCGTCGACGTTGGGGTACTTCGGCAGCAGCTCGGCGCGGATGCGCTTCACGGCGTATTCCATCGTGCCCTTGACGCATTGCACGGAGGAGGAGATGCCGAGAATATTTTTCGTGCCGACCGAGCCGTCCGCATTGCGGAAGCCCTCGAAGGTGAAACCTTCGAGCGGCGGCAGCGGCGCGGGGACGGCAGTCGAGATTTCGAGCTTGTCGAGGTCAGGGGCCTCCGGCATGCGGATGCGCGCCTCGTCCACCCATTCCCCGGCCAGGATCGGCGACAGCGCATAGCCGATGATCTCGCCATAGCGGACGATCGGTTGATCTTGCGCGATATCGACCAGCGCCGTCTTGTGGCCCTGAGGCACGAAGGCGCGCAGCGTCAGTCCGCAGGCGAAGCGGGAGCCGGCGGGTAGCCCGAAATCATTGACCACGATCGCGACATTGTCGCGCTCGTTGAGCTTGATATAGCGGGGCTGCTCTTTCGCTGCGACGTCCTGGTCCATCTGCGCTTGCCTCCGAAACCGTAGGGTGGGCAAAGGCGCAACGCGCTGTGCCCACCATTCTTCACGTCAAACGTAGGTGGTGGGCACGCTTCGCTTTGCCCACCCTACGATGTCTCAGCCCGGGAACGTATAAGCCGTCTTCACCGTGGTGTAGAACTCGCGCGCATACGAACCCTGCTCGCGGGCGCCGTAGCTCGAGCCCTTCCGGCCGCCGAACGGCACGTGATAGTCGACGCCGGCGGTCGGCAGATTGACCATCACCATGCCGGACTCGCTGTTGCGCTTGTAGTGCGAGGCGTATTTCAGGCTGGTGGTGCAGATGCCGGAGGCGAGGCCGAACTCGGTGTCGTTGGAGATCGCGAGTGCTTCCTCGTAGTTCTTGGCGCGGATGACGGCGGCGACCGGTCCGAAGATTTCCTCACGCGCGATGCGCATGTTGTTGTTGGCTTCGGTGAACAGCGCCGGCTGGAGGTAGTGGCCGGGCGTTTCGCGCTTGAGCAGTTCGCCGCCCCACGCGAGCTTGGCGCCCTCGTCCTGGCCGACCTTGATGTAGCGCAGGTCCTGGTCGAGCTGGCTCTGGTCGACGACAGGGCCGATATGCACGCCGGCCTTGAGCGCGTCGTCCACCGACAGGCCCTTCAGCCGTTCGGCCACCGCCGCGACGAAGCGGTCGTGGATGCCTTCAGTGACGATCAGGCGGGAGGAGGCGGTGCAGCGCTGGCCGGTGGAGAAATAAGCGCCGTTGACGGCGACCTCGACGGCCGTCTTCAGGTCCGCGTCATCGAGCACGACCAGCGGATTCTTGCCGCCCATCTCGAGCTGGAATTTCTTCATCGGGTTCGAGAGCACGCAGGCCTGCGCGATCTTGCGCCCCGTTTGCACCGAGCCGGTGAAGGAGATCGCGGCCACATCCGGGTGGTCGAGCAGGGTCTGGCCGACCACGGAGCCGGAGCCGACCACGAGATTGAACACGCCGGCGGGAATGCCGGAACGGGTGATGATCTCGGACAGCGCATGCCCCGAGCCCGGCACCAGCTCGGCCGGCTTGAACACCACGGTGTTGCCGTAGCAGAGCGCCGGCGCGATCTTCCAGGCCGGGATCGCGATCGGGAAATTCCAGGGCGTGATCATGCCGATGACGCCGACCGGCTCACGGGTGAGCTCGACGTCGAGGCCGGGACGCACCGAGGCGCCCTTCTCGCCGATCAGGCGCAGCGCCTCGCCGGCGAAGAACGCAAAGATCTGGCCGGCGCGGGCGACCTCGCCGATGCCTTCCGGCAGGGTCTTGCCTTCCTCGCGCGCGAGCAGGCGGCCGAGCTCTTCCTTGCGGGCGAGGATTTCGAGGGAAATCTTGTTCAGCGCGTCATAGCGCACCTGCGGCGTCGATTGCGCCCAGGCTGGGAAGGCGGCCTTGGCGGCGGCGATCGCCTTCTCGGTCTGCGCCTTGTCAGCCTTGGCGTATTCGCCGACGACGTCGTTGGTGTTGGAGGGGTTGATGTTCCTGGTGACGCCGGAGCCGTCGACCCATTCGCCGCCGATGAAGTTCTTCAGGATCGCAGTCATGTATTCCTCCAGAGTTTAGCGCACGAGGCAGGGACGTTTGTCGTCAAAGGTCCAGCCTGGGATCAGGTCCTGCATGGCAATAGCGTCATCACGGGCGCCAAGTCCATGCCGCTTGTAGAGGTCATGCGCCGCGTCGATGGCCGCCCTGTCGATTTCGATACCCAGCCCCGGCCGGTCCGGGACGGCAATCTTGCCGCCCTTGATCTGGAGCGGCTCCCTGGTCAGCGCCTGGCCGTCCTGCCAGATCCAGTGGGTGTCGATCGCGGTGACCTTGCCGGGCGCGGCGGCACCGACATGGGTGAACATGGCCAGCGAAATGTCGAAATGGTTGTTGGAATGCGAGCCCCAGGTCAGGCCGTTGTCGCGGCAGGTCTGGGCGACGCGCACAGACCCCTGCATGGTCCAGAAATGGGGATCGGCCAGCGGAATGTCCACTGCGCCGAGGCGCAGCGCATGGGAGAGCTGGCGCCAGTCGGTCGCGATCATGTTGGTCGCGGTCGGCAGCCCCGTGGCGCGGCGGAACTCGGCCATGATCTCGCGGCCGGAGAAGCCGGCCTCGGCGCCGCAGGGGTCCTCGGCATAGGCGAGGATGCCGTGCATGCCCTTGCAGAGGCTGACAGCTTCGTCCAGCGACCAGGCGCCGTTGGGGTCGAGCGTGACGCGCGCGTTCGGGAAGCGCTTTGCGATGGCGGTGACCGCCTCGATCTCCTGCTCGCCGCGCAGCACGCCGCCCTTCAGCTTGAAGTCGGCGAAGCCGTAATGGTCGTGGGTGGCTTCCGCGAGTCGCACCACGGTCTCCGGCGTCATCGCCTCCTGATGGCGGAGGTTGAACCACTCCGGCTTGCCGGTCTCGCCCGCGACGTAGTCCAGCCTGCTCTTGCGGCGGTCGCCGACGAAGAAGAGATAGCCGAGCGTCTCGACGCTCTTGCGCTGCAGGCCTTCGCCGAGCAGCGCCGCGACCGGCAGGTTGAGGTGCTGGCCGAGCAAATCGAGTAGCGCGGATTCGATCGCCGTCACCGCGTGGATCATGACGCGGAGATCGAACGTCTGCTTGCCGCGGCCCCCGGAATCGCGGTCGGCGAAGGCGGTGCGGACGTCGGCGAGGATGTTGTTCATCGCGCCGACGGTCTTGCCGATGACGAGATCGCGGGCGTCCTGGAGCGTCTGCCAGATCTTCTGCCCGCCAGGCACCTCACCGAGGCCGGTGTGGCCGGCATTGTCGGTGAGGATGACGATGTTGCGGGTGAAGAACGGGGCGTGCGCACCGCTGAGGTTGAGGAGCATGCTGTCGCGGCCCGCGACCGGGATCACCTGCATCGTCGTGATAACAGGTGCGCCGGAAATATCAGTCTGGGCCATCGCACGCTCCTCGCTGTTGTCGTCCTATTCTGCAGCCTGTTGTGACGATCGGATGGCGGGCAGATTCTTCACCAGCGCGGTCACTTCCGCGATCTCCTGCTCGGTGAGGTCGGTCAGCGGCGGGCGGACCGGGCCGGAATCGCGGCCGATCACCTTCATGCCGGCCTTGATGATCGAGACCGCATAGCCCTTCTTGCGGTTGCGGATCGCGATCAGCGGCAGGATGAAATCCTTCAGCCCGGCCTGGATCGTGGCGTGGTCACGCTTGCGCACGGCCGTGTAGAAATTGGTGGCGAATTCCGGCACGAAGTTGAACACGGCGGACGAATAGGTCGTCACGCCCATGTCGAGATAGGGCAGCGCGAAGGTCTCCGCGGTCGGCAGGCCGCCGACATAGGTCAGGCGGTCGCCGAGCTTGGTGTAGACGCGGGTCATCAGCTCGATGTCGCCGATGCCGTCCTTGTAGCCGACGAGGTTCGGGCAGCGCTCGGCAAGGCGGGCGAGCGTGTCGGGCTGGAGAATCGCGTTGTCGCGGTTGTAGACGATGACGCCGATCTTCACCGAGGCGCAGACCGCCTCGACATGGGCGGCAAGGCCGTCCTGCTCGGCATGGGTGAGATAGGGCGGCAGCAGCAACAGGCCGTCGGCGCCGGCTTTCTCGGCACCCACAGCGATCTCGCGGGCGATCGCGGTGCCATAGCCGGTGCCGGCAAGCACGGGCACGCGGCCCTTGGTCTCCTCGACGGCAATCTTGACGACGTGCGGAACCTCGGTCGGCGTCAGCGAGAAGAATTCGCCGGTGCCGCCGGCAGCGAACAGGCCGGCAACGTCGTAGCCGCACAGCCAGTCCATGTTGGAACGGTAGGTCGCCTCGTCGAAGGAGTAGTCCGCCTTGAACGGCGTGACGGGAAAGGACAGGAGGCCGGATCCGATCTTCTTGGCCATTTCCTGCGGGGTCATCTTGCTCACGGGCGCTGCTCCCTTATTGCGTGTTGAGGAGGACGCGGGGTCAAAGCCTGCGCGTCCATGCGCCGTGGTTTAGGAGACCGTTCGATACGCGTCCAAGCCAAAGCCTATATCGACCGATGCGGATTGAGCATCAATCCTCCGCCACCTCCGTGGAGGACAATTCACCGGCGATTTTGACCAGCGCCGAGAGCAGCGGATTCTCGTCGTCGCGGCGCCACACCATGAACAGCTCGACCGGCACGCGGCCCCGCAGCTTCAGCGGACGCAGCCGGACGTCGGAGATCTTCAAGCCCGCGGCCGCAGCCGGCACGATGGCAAGGCCCAGGCCGGCGCGCACCATGGCCAGGATCGAGTGGATCTGGCTGAGGTGCTGGACATAGCGTGGCAGCACGTCGGCGCGGGTGAATTGCGCCACCAAGAGATCGTGGAAGTAGCGGCTCTCATAGGGCGAATACATCACGAAGGGCTGGTCGTCGAAATCCTTGATGGTGATGCTCTCGACGTTCGCCAGCGGATGCTTCTTCGGGATCGCGGCGAGGAGGGGCTCGGCGACGACGCGGCGGCTGGTGAGCTCGGGGCGCGCGATCGGCGGCCTGAGCAGCCCGGCGTCGATCTGGCCCGAGGTCAGCGCCTCGAACTGGTCGCCCGACACCATCTCCTTCAGCGAGAAGTCGACCTCGGGCAGCTTGGCGCGGCACGCCGCGACGAGCTCGGGGAGGAAGCCGTAAGCTGCGGCGGCCGTGAAGCCGATCTTCAGCGAGCCGGTCTTGCCGAGCGCGATGCGGCGGGCGACTTGCGAAGCGCTTTCCGCAAGCTTGAGAATGCGGCGCGCCTCCGGCAGGAAGCTGCGTCCCGCAGGGGTGAGACGGACCGAGCGGCTGGTGCGCTCCAGCAGCGGCGCGTCGATGATGTGCTCGAGCACCTGGATCTGCCGGGACAGCGGCGGCTGGGTCATGTTCAGCCGCGCGGCGGCGCGGCCGAAATGCAATTCTTCCGCCACCGTGACGAAACAGCGGAGCTGGTTGAGGTCGAACATCGATACATGCCTTAGATGGATAAGGCGTTTCCCCGGCACTTCTAGCATCGATTACCCCCGAAACAAAGACGGCGGCTGTGAAGCCGCCGTTAAGTTGCCTGGTCAAGCTCCCATGGGAGCCCTCAGGAGGAACGTTTGAGCGTCAAGCGCTCGATCTTGCCCACGATCACGAGATAGGCGAATGCGGCCACCAGCGCATTGGCGCCGACGAACACCAGCGCGCCGTTGAACGAGCCGGTCGCGGCCAGGATGTAGCCGATCACGATCGGGGTGGTGATCGAGGAAAGGTTGCCGAAGGTGTTGAACAGGCCGCCCGAGACGCCGCCGGCTTCCTTTGGCGAGGTGTCGGAGACGACCGCCCAGCCGAGCGCACCGATGCCCTTGCCGAAGAAGGCGAGCGCCATGAAGCCGACTACCAGCGCCTGTCCGTCGACATAGTTACAGGCGATGATCGACATCGACAGCAGCATGCCGCCGACGATCGGGATCTTGCGCGCCATGGTCAGCGAGCCGGTCCTGCGCAGGATCGCATCGGAGATGATGCCGCCGAGCACGCCGCCGATGAAGCCGCACAGCGCCGGCAGCGTCGCGACGAAGCCGGCTTGCAGGATCGACAGCCCGCGCTCCTTGACGAGATAGACCGGGAACCAGGTCAGGAAGAAATAGGTCAGCGTGTTGATGCAGTATTGGCCGAGGTAGACGCCGAGCATCATGCGGTTGGAGAGCAACTGGCGGATGTGGTCCCAGCCGGAGCCGGCCTCGGGCGCACGCTCGCGCGGCAGATCGTCCTTGGGCGCGTCGAGATCGACCAGCGCGCCGCCTTCCCTAATGTAGTCGAACTCCGCCTCATTGATCGAAGGATGCTCCTTCGGGCCATAGATGGTCTTGATCCAGACGAAGCCCATGACGATGCCGAGCGCACCCATCACGAAGAACACGAAGCGCCAGCCGTAAGAGTGCGCGATCCAGCCCATCAGCGGCGCGAAGATCACGGTGGCGAAATACTGTCCCGAGTTGAAGAAGGCCGACGCGGTGCCGCGCTCGTTGCTCGGAAACCAGGCGGCGACGATACGCGCATTGGCGGGGAAGGACGGCGCTTCCGCAACGCCGACAAGCAGGCGCAGCGCGAACAGCACGGCGACGGCCGTACCGGCGCTGAGGAAGCCGACCCAGCCCTGCATCAGCGTGAACAGCGACCAGATGATGATGCTGAAGGCATAGACGATGCGCGAGCCGTAGCGGTCGAGCAGCCAGCCGCCCGGTACCTGCGCCACGACATAGGACCAGCCGAAGGCCGAGAAGATCCAGCCCATGGCGACGGGATCGAGATGAAGCTCCTTGGAGAGCGCGGGGCCTGCGATCGACAGCGTGGCGCGGTCGGCATAATTCACGGTGGTGACCAGGAACAACATGGTCACGATGAACAGCCTGACGCGAGACCTCCTCGCATCCGCTGCGGACACCACTGCGCTCATCAGGCGCCTCCTTGAACTCGACCCGTTTCCCCGAGACGAGTCCTAGAGGCGCGCGCGGCGAAGTGTCCAAGTTCAAGGCAGTATCGATCGATGCCGTTTTTGGATTGATGGAACGGCAGGTCGGGGGAACGATGTGGGCGCGAGGAGAATGTGCGAGCGGTCGTGATGCGCAAGATGATGCCGCACGCACCGCGGTCATTCCCGGCGAAAGCGGGGAATCCAGTACGCCGCGGCTTCCCGGTTCAATCACGGCTGCCGCGGAGCACTGGATCGCCCGCCTGCGCGGGCGATGACAGTGAAGGTTTGGAAAGCGCACGCTACAAGCCCGTCATTGCGAGGTGCTCTTGCGACGACGCAATCCAGAGTCTTACAGCGGAAAGATTCTGGATTGCTTCGCTGCGCTCGCAATGACGGTGTGGGGAGAGCTCGCGCCTGCGCTACTGCCTTGCGCTCGGCAACAGCTGCGGCAGGAATCCGCGCGTCACGCCCGGCGGCGCGGCATCCAGCCCCAGCACGGTGCT
>NZ_JALBHA010000023.1:0-35928 GCF_023006445.1 Bradyrhizobium sp. SHOUNA76 | reverse complement strand
CGAGCGCCGCCTTGGCTGCGCCCGCCGGCTTCGTGCGGGGAGCGCCGGTGTCGTTCAACGCAGATCCCTTCACGCTCGGTGTTGCCTCCGGATGTCCGCGTGAGGATCGCGTCGTCCTTTGGACCCGCCTTGCGCCGCAGCCGCTCGAGGGCGGCGGCATGCAGGACGCTTCCGTGGAGGTCGAGTGGCAGATTGCGGACGACGAGGCCTTCTCGCGCATCGTCGCCCACGGGGTCGTGCGGGCGACGGCCGAGCTTGCGCATTCTGTGCATGCCGAGGCGACGGGCCTGTTGCCGGATCGCGTCTACTGGTACCGCTTCCGCGCCGGTCCGGCGCTCAGCCCGGTCGGACGCACCCGAACCGCGCCCGCGGGGTCGGCGCGGCCCTTCCGCTTTGCCTTCGCATCTTGCCAGCAATATGAGCAGGGCTATTTTGCCGCCTATCGCGACATGGCCGCACGCGATCTCGATCTCGTCGTGCATCTCGGCGACTACATCTATGAGAAATCCTGGGGATCGCGCCACGTCCGCCGGCACGGCGTCGGAATTCCGACGACGCTCGAGGAGTTTCGCAACCGCTACGCGCTCTATAAGAGCGATCCCGACCTGCAGGCGGCGCACGCCGCCTTTCCCTGGCTTTCGGTCTGGGACGATCACGAGGTGATGGACGACTATGCCAATGATCGCTCCTACACCGTGCACGACGCCGGTCAGTTCCTGAAGATCCGCGCGGCCGCCTATCAGGCCTATTACGAGCACATGCCGCTGCCGCTTTCGGCACGCCCACGCGGCGCGAACGCCACGATCTACGAGCACTACCGCTTCGGCGAGATGCTCGACGTGGTGCTGCTCGACGACCGGCAATATCGCTCGGCATCTGCGTGTGTCGGAAGTGGGCGGCCGACCTGGATGACGGACTGTGCAGGCCGGACCGACGAAGCGCGGACGATGTTGGGTCGGGAACAGGAGCAATGGCTCGATGCGCGCCTGCGCGACTGTCGCGGCCGCTGGACCATCGTCGCGCAGCAGACCTTGATGGCGCAGGACAAGCGCGAAGCAGACGACGGCGCGCATTTCTGGATGGACGGCTGGGACGGCTATCCCAATGCACGCCGCCGTCTCCTTGATTCGCTTATGGCGCATCGCCGGCGCAATCCGATCGTGATCGGCGGCGACCGCCACGCCTTCTTTACCGCCGATCTCAAGCGTGATGACGCCCGCCCGGATGGCCCGACCATTGCGACCGAGTTCGTCGGCACGTCGATCAGCTCGGACGGGCCGAGCGAAGCCAGCGTCCGCAAGGCGCTGGCGGAGAACCCGCATCTGGTCTATGCGCGTGGCGACAAGCGCGGCTATGCGACCGTCGAGCTCGACACCCGGCATTGCACCGTGGGGTTCGAAGCGCTCGACGACGTCAAGGACGCCGCGAGCGCCGTGCGCCGGCTGACGAGCTTTGTGGTCGAGGATGGCGTGCCGGGCGCAAAGACCGCATGACGACATCCGCATGCTGCAGATTTGACGGCCAACGAAAGATCGCCTCAAATGCTTCGACATCTGATTGTGCCTTGAGGCCGCTGCGGGGGGCTGCGCCGTGACTGATCAAACCATCCTGCGGGTCGCCTGGCTCTACTACATGGAGAACCTGACCCAGGCCGAGATCGGCGAGCGGCTCGGGCTGACCCGCGCTCGCGTCAACCGCATGCTGTCGGATGCGCGGCAGACCGGCATCGTCAACATCCGCCTCAACTCCGCCTTTGCGAGCTGCACGGAGCTGGAGCACCGCTTGCGCCGGGAATGCGGCCTCGAGGATGCCGTCGTCATCCCGAGCCCGGAGAATCCCGAGCAGGTCGGCAGCCTGATCGGAATGGCGGCCGGCGCGTATCTGTCCAAATTGCTCGAGCAGAAGCGTCCGCGCATCATCGGCATCGGATGGGGGGCGACCTTGCGCGAGACCATCCGTTACGTCACGCCGGCGGACTATCCCGATCTCTCCATCGTCTCCATGATGGGCGGCCTATCGCGCGGACTCGAGCTCAACACCTTCGAGATCGCCGGTGAGCTCGCGCACCGGCTGCACGCCCAGTGCAGCTATCTGGCCGCCCCGATCTTCGTCAGCAGCCGGCGCTCGCGCGACACTTTTTTGGCCCAGGAGGTCTATCAGGAGGTGCTGAACAGCGTTGAAAAGATCGATCTTGCGCTGTTGAGCATGGGAGACATGACGCCGCGCTCGCTATTGATGCGGCATGGGCTGCCGCCGGACGTGCGCGCCGAGCATCTGCGGGCGGCGGGCGCCGTCGGCGACGTCCTGGCGCAATTTCTCGACAAGACCGGCCGGCCCATCGATCACAACATCAACAGCCGCGCCATTGCGATGCCGCTCGACAAGCTGGCGCGCGTGCCGACGTCGATGCTGATCGCCGGAGGGCTCAACAAGGCGCCGATCATCGCTGCGGTGCTGCGCGGCCGGATCGGCAAGGTGCTGGTGACCGACGAGAACACCGCCATCGCGGCGCTGAAGCTGATCGACAAGCAGAAATAGCCGTACTTTCCGCCACCGCTATGAGATCCGCCGTGGGCACCCCTGTCCACGCGCGGCCGACGTGCGCCGGAAGGCCTGCAAAAGCATTTGTCACTTCGCTGTTACATATGTAATATGCCGGAGACAATTGCTCAGAAGGATGGCGTCGACATGCGCGCTGCGGTGCTCCAGGACATTCGTGATATCCGCGTCCTCGATATTCCCGAGCCGAAGGCGCTCGCGGAGGACGAGCTCATCATCCGCGTCAAGGCTGTCGGCGTCTGCGGCAGCGATCTGCACTCCTATCTCGAGGGCGGAACAACCGGTCCGACGCAAGTCAGGCCGTTCGTGCTGGGTCATGAATTCTCGGGTGTCCTCACGCCGGACTCGGCGCGCAAGGCGGGGTTCTCGGCCGACGCGCTGGTGGCGGTCGATCCTTCCATTCCCTGCGGCCGTTGCGAGTGGTGTCACCGCGGGCACACCAATCTCTGCCCCTATGTGAAGTTCCTGGGTTACGCGCCTCACAACGGCGCCATGGCCGAATTCGTTTGCGTGCCCAAATCGGCCGTGCATCTGGTGCCCGACAGCATCGATCCCGCCGGCGCAGCGATCCTGGAGACGCTCGGTGTCGCGATCCATGCCATGGATCTGGCGCGTCCGCGGCTGCTGGAAAGTGTGGCGGTGCTGGGCTGCGGGCCGGTGGGCCTGCTGCTGGTGCAACTGGCGCGGCTCGCAGGCAGCGGCAAGATCATCGCGATCGACCCGGTCGAGCAGCGTACCGCACTGGCCTGCGACCTCGGTGCGGACGTGGCATGCCGCAGCTACGCCGAGGTCGGCGAGGCCACCGAAGGCCGCGGCGTCGACCTGGTGATCGAGGCGACCGACTCCTCGCACGGCTTCGAGCATGCGGCGCGTTGCGCCCGTATCGGTGGCCGGGTGGTTCTCGTCGGCATCCCCGAGAACAATCAGTACATCCTCAGCGGCGCGGAATCGCGCCGGAAGGGCCTGTCGATCAAGTTTTCACGCCGCATGCCGGAGGTCTATCCGCGGGCCATCGCCCTTACGCAGTCGGGGAAGATCAAGCTGGCGCCGCTGGCCACGCATCGCTTCGCGCTCGACCAGACGCCCGCCGCATTCGAGCAGCAGGTCGCGCGGCGCGATGGAATCATCAAGGCGATAATCTGCCCGTAGACGGAGCGTCATCTCGTCAAGAGCCTGGTGCAGTGGAGCAGGCACAGAAGCAGGACCGGTCGTGATGGCGAAATCGTCGAAGTTGGTCGTCGCCCGAAAAGGGCGCGTGCTGATGGTGAGACGCAAGCGCGACGGGCTCTGGATGTTTCCCGGCGGCCGCAGGCGGGCAGGCGAGAGCGACAGGAGCTGCCTTCGTCGCGAGATCAAGGAGGAGCTTCCCAAGCTGAAGCTCGGGCCGTTGAAACTCTGGAAGGAAGTCAAAGCGAGGAAGAGCCGGACCGGCCGGCGGATGAGCGATGCGATCTTCCTGGCCAAGAAGGTGTCGGGGCGCCTGAAAGTCGGCGACAAGAAGGAGATCGACCGGGCGGTCTGGCGCAAGCCGCGCGGCGCCAGACTGACGCCGACCTCGCGCTACATCCGCGACAAGCTGTTCCCAAGGCGCGGCCCCCGCTAGGTCGCTTGCGACAGACGATGTCTTCGAGCGAAGGTTCGTCCTCTGGACCTGCTCGTCATTGCAGCGCCTGGCGCAGGAGAGCGAGCAACTCCTCGTGGATCAATCCGTTTGAAGCGATCTTGTCGAGATCATCGTTGCGGCACGGCCGCCCCGTCAGTGTCGTGACCTTTCCGCCACCGGCCCACACCATCGGCATCGCGGCCGCGTGCGAGACGATGTCGGCTTTCAGGGAGACAAAGCCGTCCAGGCGACCCGAGGCGACCATGGTCGTCTCGAAGGCGCCGGAGACGACGATACGCACGCCGCGCACCACTTTGCCGAGCAGTTCGATCACGCGCGTTGTCCGCTGGACTTCGTCGGGGGAGAAATGCGAGGTCAGGATCACCGAGATCACCGCATCCGACAGTGAAGGTGTCGTGGAGACGCGCGCCGGCAAGCCGTCGATGGTCGCGCCTTCTCCTGCGAGATAGCGCGCCGTCAGTCCGATCTTGGGCGCGTTGATCAGGCCAAGTTTCGTCTCGCCGCCGACCTCGTAGGCGACCGTCACGGAAAACCACGGCAGCCCCCGCGCGTAGTTGATCGTGCCGTCGAGCGGATCGATGATCCAGCGCGCAGCATTGTCCCCCGGGCTCGCGCCGCTCTCCTCGGCGAGGATGCCGGCCTCCGGCGTCAGCGCCTTCAAGCCCGCGACGACGATTGCTTCGGAGGCGAGATCCGCCTCGGTGACGATGTCGAGATAGTCCTTGCGCTCCGTGCGCAGCGGCGTGGATTGCATCGCGACCAGCCTGGTCGCGGCCTCGCCCACGACGGCCTCTGCGCGCTTCAGCAGTGCCGGAAGGCCGTCGCCCCGGTCCGTTCCCGGATCGTCTTGGCCGGCCGCGATCTCGAACGGGCGACCATAGTCTCCGACCGGAACGAGGTGGCTGCTGATGCCCGTGTCCGGCCGCCAGCAGTGCAAGGCAAATCCCGGCGGCTCCATGATGAAGCGATTGCTGTGACCGGGCCGGAGGTCGAGCGCAACCTGATGCGCCGTGCTTGGCGCCACATAGCCTACGGTTCCCGCATAGCGCGCCGTGATCGAGCGGTGATAGTGACCGCACAGCACGCGTTCGATTTCGGGATGGTCTTTGATGATTGCGTCGAGCGCGTCGGCCCCGAGGAGGCGCAGATCGTCCATCCCGTCGGCCCCGACCAGGAACGGCGGATGATGAATCACGACGACCGTCGGCTTGCCGCGCCCGGTCGCGAGCGCGTCGCGCAGCCATTGTTGCCGGGCTGCGCAGAAGGTGCCGTGGATCTTCCCGGCCTCGACGCTGTCGAGGAAGATCAGCCGGACCGGCAAATCGTCCACGACGAAATTGATGAAGCCGTCGGACGGAAGATAGCGGTGACGAGGACGTAGCGAAGATATCAGCTGCTCGCGGCGGTCGTGGTTGCCGGGAATGACGAACACCGGCATCGGCAGCCTGGTTAGTCCGGCGGCGACGATCTCATATTCCTCTTCGAGCCCGCCATCCGTGAGGTCGCCGCTGACCACGACGCAATCGGGCCGCGGATCGAGCCTCAGCACGGCGTCGATGGCGTCGTGAAACATCGCGTTGGTATCGAGGTCGCCGTAAGCGAGCTTGCCGAGCGGTCGGACGTGTAGATCGCTCAGCTGGGCAATGATGAACACAGAATTCCGCCTCCAAAGGGAACAGTAGCGGCCAGCGCCAGGCCGCTTGCCGCAATCGATCGTCCGCTGCCTACGAACTCTTCATCAAGGCGTTGCTTTCCTTGACCATGCGATCGAGCCCTGCCTCGGCGGTCGTTTCGCCGCGCATGACGGCATGGATGATCTCGCGCTGCGTACGCCAGATCTTCACGGACTGTCCGCCTGGATAGCCCTGCCACGGCTTCGCGCGCTCGATCTGCTGCGACACGGTACGGAAGTTCGGGTTCTTGTCGTAGAACGGGGCCAGGAATTCCGGCCCTGAAGCGCGCAGATTGGTCGGCATATAGCCCGTCGTCTCGACCACGATCTTCTGCGCTTCCGGTCCGCTCACGAATTTCAGGAACTCCCAGGCGGCCTGCTGCTTCGCCGGATCCTTCGCCGTGATGATCGCCGCGTTGCCGCCGGTGGGCAGCCCACCCTTCTGCTTGTCGTCGATCGGGAAAGTGCAGGTGCGCAAGGTGAACTTGTCGCCGATCAGGTCGGTGACCTGGCGCAACCGGGCCGGCGTGTCGGCGAAAATGCCGATCTTCCCGGCGATGAACTGCTGGCGCGAGGAGTCCCAATCGATCAGCGGCATCTTGGCATCGGCCACGAACCGCCGGCAATGGGTCAGGGCCTTCAGCCCGGCGTCGTTGCCGAATCCGGCAGCGGTCTCCGACGCATCGAGCATCTGGCCACCACCTTGCAGGATCAGCGAACGGAACAGCCAATCGTCGGGCCAGTCGTGGATGTTGTAGGCGATGCCGGCGACGTCGGCCCCCTTGCTCTTGATGCTGACGGCGAGGGCGATCATGTCCGTCCAGTTGTCGGGCATCTTGTCGGGATCGCCGCCCGCTTCCTTCACGAGCTGCGCGTTGAAATAGATGATCGGCAGCGAGGCGTTGAAGGCGAGGCCGTAGATCTTGCCGTCGACCGCTCCGAGGGCCAGGATCCCGTCGGAATAATTGGCCTTGCGCCAGGCGGCGTCCTCCTTCTGCAGCATCGGAGCAACCTCGGTGATCTGGTTGCGTTTCACCAGCGTGCGCACCAGCTCAGCGAGCAGGTGGTAACCGGAATAGTAGACGTCCGGCAGCTGGTTGGTGACGGCCTGCCGCAGCATGGTCTGATGACCTTCGTCATAGCTCGCCGCCGGCGCCCGGAACTGGATCTTGATGCTCGACTGCCGCTTCATGAACTCCTGCGCGATCGGCTCATGGAATTTCGCGAAGGCGGGAAAGGCGTAAAGCACATCCAGCGTCACGTCTTGCGCGTGGGCCGACCGTGTCAGGAACGGGCTGGAAAGTGCGCTCGTCCCGACGGCGGCGGCGCTCTTCAGGAGGTCTCGGCGATGCAGCATGACGGTGTCTCCCCTGGCAGTGGTTGAAGTCATTTGATTCCGGTCATCGTGATGCCGGCAATGAAATGCCGCCGCGCGATCAGGAAGGCGATGACGAGCGGTGCCGTGATGATGGTGGCGCCGGCGGCGAGCGCCCCGTAATTCGAGCCCAGCTCGGAATCGGCGAAATACATCATGCCGAGCGGCGGCGTCGCGAGCTTGGTGTCGGAGACGACGATGAGCGGCCAGTACAGGTCGTTCCAGTGCGCCACGACGGAGAAGATCGAAAACGCCGCGATGGCCGGCCAAGCGCTCGGCACCACGATGCGCCACACGATCTCGAACTCGCCGACGCCGTCCAGCCGCGCGGCCTGGATGATCTCGTCCGGATAGGACTTGAAGAACTGGCGGAACAGGAAAATCGCGAACACCGACAGGAAGAACGGCATCATCATCGAGAGGTAGGTGTTGAGGATGCCGAGCTCGGCGAACGCGATGTAGAGCGGGAGGGAGGGCGCCTGGACCGGAATGCAGAGTCCGAGCAGGACCAGCGAAAACAGGATCGGCCGTCCCGGAAACCTCAGCTTGGCGAGCGCATAGGCGCAAGGGATCGCGACCAGAAGCTGGACGACGAGGATGCCGCCGCAGACGATGAAACCGTTGAGCAGGAAGCGCAGCAGCGGCGCCGTGCTCAAGGCAGATTCGAAATTCTGCCATCCGTAGAACTGGCGCGGCCAGAGCCGGAACGTCGCCTCGAAGATCTCGCCCGGCGGCTTGATCGCGCTCGTCAACATGAAGACGAATGGCAGCAGCATGAAGACGGCGCCGCCGATCAGCACCGCGTGGACGAATGCAAGCGACACGAGGCGCCGTATCCGGACCGCGACCGGCGCAGGCGGGCGGGCGATCGTGGCCGATATGCGCGTCAATAGTGCACCCGTCGGTCGAGGATGAAGGTCTGCAGCACCGAGAACACCAGGGTGAACGCGAGGAAGACCAGCGTGAGCGTCGCCGCATAGCTCATGTGAAAGTACTGAAACCCCTCCAGATAGATGGCATAGAGCAGCACCTCCGATGCGCCTCCGGGGCCGCCACGCGTCATCACCGCAACCGTGTCGAAGATCTTGAACGCCGTGATGAACGTCGTCACGGTCACGAACATCGTCGTCGGACCAAGCATCGGCCAGGTCACTTTCAGGAAGCGGTCGATGGGATGGCTCGCGCCGTCGATATCGACGGCTTCATAGAGGTCGCGAGGGATCGCCGAGAGACCGGCAAGGAACAGCACCATGTTGAAGCCGATGAGCTGCCAGATGCCGATCGCGGCGAGCGTCGGGATGACGAGGCGCGGCTCGCTCAGGAACGCCGTCTCGGCGAAACCCAGCCCCTTGAGGGTCTGATTGATCAGTCCCAGGGTCGGGTGCAGCAGGAACTGCCACATCGTGGCCATCGCGATGAGCGTCGAGGTGACGGGAAGAAAATAGATGACCTCATAGAGGCTGCGCGTGCGCTTGCGCTGGTGGATCAGGATTGCGACGAGCAGCGAGATCAGGACGCCGCCGGGCACGACGATCGCCACGTAGAGCAGCGTATTGGTCACCGAGCGGCGGATCACGGGATCCTGCAGCGCCGTGCTGAAATTCTTGAGGCCCACGAACGAGAAGTCGAGAGCGCCCAGCTCGTAATTGGTGAAGCTCAGAAAGGCGAGAGCCGCCAGCGGCGCCAGATTGGTCAGGACCAGCAGGATGAAGGCGGGTGCTGCGAAGCCCAGGCCCGCGAACCGTTCGATCCATCGCTGGCGGCTGGCTGGCGGCGCCGCGGTGAGGGGGGTGATTTGAGCCGTGACCGCGTTCATCGGGCCTCGCTCGCGCGGCGTACGTCGCGGCCGGCCGCATTGCGGCTCTCCACCTCGATACGGCGGCCCTTGTTGTCGAACACGTGACAATCCCGCGCCTCGAAGGCGAGCGTGACCTCGCCCTCGGGAACGGGCATGTCATTGTCGATCCGGCAGAGCACCGGCACCCCCGGAGCGGCCGCGAGGTCGAAGTGGAGGATGCTTTCCGAGCCGAGATTTTCGCGACGCCGGAACCTGCACGGAACGGTGCACGGACCGCCCCCGATTCGCATCGCTTCCGGACGCACGCCGATCGTCAGCTCCGCAGCCGGCACGTTGCGAATGTCGATCGGCAGCGTCCGGCCGAGCAGCTCGACCTGGCCGTCGGGGCCCACGCGGGCCGGAAACAGATTGATCGCCGGACTGCCGATGAACTGCGCGACCGCGGTCGTGGCGGGCCGTTCATAGACCTCGGCGGGTGTGCCGAGTTGGAGGATGTCGCCGTGATCCATCACGGCCAGCCGATCGGACATCGTCATCGCCTCGATCTGGTCGTGTGTCACGTAGACCATCGTGGCGCCGAGACGCGCGTGCAGCTCGGTCAGCTCGCCGCGCATGTGCACACGAAGCTTGGCGTCGAGGTTCGACAATGGCTCATCCATCAGGAACGCTTGCGGATGACGCACCATGGCGCGGCCGAGCGCGACGCGCTGCCGTTGTCCGCCCGAAAGCTGTCCGGGACGGCGATGAAAGAAGGTGTCGATGCGAAGCTGCTCCGCGACGGCCCGCACCTCACGCGCGATCTCGTCCATCACGCGCCTGCGGCGCAGCGACAGATGACGCATCAAGGGCAAGCGCTCGAACAGGTTCAGGCGCGTCATGGTGAGCGGCAGCGCGATGTTGTCGAACACCGACATGTGGGGATAGAGCGCGTAATTCTGGAACACCATGGCGATCCTGCGCTCGTGAGGCCGCAAATGGTCGACCGAAGTCTCGCCGATCGACACCGAGCCGCGATCCTGCGATTCCAGGCCGGCGATGATACGCAGGAGCGTGGACTTGCCACATCCGGAGGGGCCGACCAGCGTCAGAAACTCGCCGTCCGCAATATCGAGATCGATGTCGTTGAGGACCGCCGTGTCGCCGAAAGTCTTCCCGATGCCGCGCAATGTGAGGCCGGCCATCGCGGATCACGCCTCAGCTTCGCGTGGCGGATACACCTCGTGCACCACGTCGTCGATCCAGTAATCGGTGAGGCCCGGCACGGGGCGAATGCTCACGTCGATGTTGTCGCCGTCGATGTCGTAGATCACGGCTCCGAGCCGCGCGACGCCGCCCATCGGTGGCGCCAGTTTCTCGCCGACCAGAAAGCCGGCCGCCGGCCCCCAGACGTAGTGCGTGCCGTTCAGCCGAATTTCGTGCCAGCGATGCAGATGTCCGCTGGCTACGATCTCGACCCGATAGCGCTGCAGCAAATCGAGAAGGGCGCGGCGCGGCTCCGGCTTGACCGACCAGTAACCGGTGTCGGCCTCGGTCGGTGACTCGATGAACAGCGGCCGGTGGGTGAACCAGGCAAGGCGACGCCCCGCAGCATCGGCCATCGCGGCCTCGAGCCATTCGGTCTGCCGCGCCTCTTGGGGGCCGCCGCCGAAGATCATCGAATTGAGGCCGATCAGGCGCCAACCGTCCACATCGCGTAGCCAGCGGTCGTCGCCGAAGTGGCGGCGAAAGCGATCGAGCCGCTCGCCATTTACTGGCTGATGCGGACTGCCGACCTCGCCGACGTCATGATTTCCCGGAACCGCCACGACAGGGACGCCGAGCGAGGCCAGTTGGGTCGCGCAATATGCTGCGTCGGTTTCCTGATCGGCTGCATCAACCGTCACGTCGCCGGTATGTATGACGAGATCTGGCTTATGCGGCGCGATCCAACGGGCAAGTGGCGCCCAGTTCGCGTCGAAGTGCTGCTTGCTCGGGCTGAGATGCGTATCGGAAATCTGAATAACTCGGACCATGCCGCCTCTGCTTTGGGTCGCGTGTCATGCCGTGCGTTGGGCGCGCAGCGGTCTGTCGCTCGAATCGAATGCGCTGCCCCGCGCCGCGCGGAGTGGGGCGGTCATTGTAGTCGTGAGATCTGAAGCTTCCGGCGTTCTCCCTGGCTGACGATGCCGCTTAAGCGGTTTGTGTCATTTCAATCAACTATACATATGAACTGTCATTGTGACAAATGTAATTCACGCAACACAAGTGGATCATGCGCGGATGTGAGCAACCGGGTGGGTCGTCTGACCAGGGACGGAAACTTCGGTCTGCGCGGTCGCGATGGAGTGGGCGCAGCCTCTGCGCAACCTGGATGGGTAAGGGCGATCCCGGCGGGATCGGGTTACGTACTTTCAATCCTTTGCCGCTAACTCTCGCCGCTGCCTTGACCGCTTTTGGCCCGTTCGAGACATCCCTGTTCTCACGGTGTCCGCTTATCCGGTCAGACCGGAAGTCATCACCTCAGAGGCAAACCGACGCTCATGACCCGTAGCGGTCGTGAGGCTGTCAGGTTCACAAGCCGGGCTAGATGACCCCAGGCTGGTGCGGCAGCTGGGCCAGAAGGGTCAACGTCCGAGCAGGTTCAATTCATTTTTCCTTTTCGGCACGCTTTCTTAGGTGAGGACTGTCGTGCAAGACCACGTTCAGCAGGGAATTATGGACCTCCAGTGATCCGTTGTATTTGATGAACCCAAGCTTGCGGAACTTGTTCATGAACATGCTGACGCGCGACCTGGTGGTCCCGACCATCTCCGCGAGTGTCTCCTGGCTTATCTTCGCTATGACCGGCTCGGGCTTACTCTCCTTGCCGAAGTTCGCCATCAAGAGGAGCACCCTCGCCAGACGCCTCTCACTGGAATTAAAAAGTTGGTCGACCAAGTCCTCCTCGACTCGGGCGTTCCTAGACAACAGGTGAGCCATGAACATCTCAGAGAACTTCGGCTGGTCATGGAGCACACGCACGATAGCTGCCTTTTCGAGCCGCATGATGACGCACTCCGTCACCGTCACGACCGTCGCCACCCGCAGCGGATGCCCATTTAGGCAGCTCTCACCGAAGAAGTCCCCATTTCCGTGGAGCGCGACGACCGCCTCCTTGCCCTGCTCGGAGACGACGCAGACCTTGACCTTGCCCTCCTGAATGTAGAAGACCGCATCACCGGGGTCTCCCTGAGAGAAGACCTTCCGATTCTTCCGATAGTTTGAAACGGTCCTCCCCGAGGCCACGGTGTGGAGGAACTCCTGGACGTCGAAGGGCTGCGTTGCCCCACAGTCTTGCGCGACCGGGTGCTTGCGGGAATGAACGCCGGCCCCGGACGATGGCTGATGGGGTTTGGCGTCGTCTCAGGGACGCCCGCTAATGATGATCTCAAGCTGTCCACTTCTGGGCGTTTGTGTTGAAGAAGTCGGCCTGTAGATCGAGGCGCGCCGCTCGAACGTCGCGAATGACCCAAGGACGACATTCGACCAAGCTGGGAGTGCTGCAGCACGTATGGTCAATAGCGACGAGCGTCCTCGACGCGTGATCACTGGGGTTGCGAGCAATTGCCCTAATTTGAATCTAGCGGCGACCTAACTTACTAACGACACGTTAATTTCTTTTGGCATGTGAGCAATACTGATCAGCGCCGAGCCAAGTGGCAGTTCCACAGTGGGTTCCATCACCGCCCACCACGGCAACTACCGGTGACTGAGAGTTCTGTAACGCTCCCGCCTAATCAAGGCGTGCAACATGTTCCGCCATCCCCGAACGCTATGTCCTATGTGTCGAGCAGAAGCGGTGCTGGCTCGGATTACGCCCGGCCCCTTTGGCTTCGACATCCGGACGTTTGAGTGCCCCGCGTGCAAGGACGTCCACCAGCTTGTGGCCGATTTGGTTGATCCGATGAAATCCCCACGAACAACCGGCTGGCTTCACGGTCAACTGCACGCGCCGACGTAGCGGCTGCACCTTATGGGGCCGGGTTTTCGTATGACGGCCTTGAATACACGGGCACGGTGCCAATCTCACGTCCGTCATCGCTGATTATTGCGATGCGACGCTCAGGATCATCTTCGGGCTAATCAAGTGAAACGCCGATGGCCAGCACCGTCGCCCTGATGATTGGCCGAGCAGACCATCTGCCCGCCGACTTCCGAGTTTGACCCGTTGCTGACGTCGTTGAGACCTTCGTTTGCACCTCAGCGATCGCAGTTGGCAAGATCATCCGATATGTTTGGGCGATCTAACCACCTTGTCTCACACTATCGAGAAATTGCTCCTTTTCGCCGGGCGCGTAACCCTGCGAAGCACCATAATATGGTTCATTGTAGCCATGGTCGGGTGCGGGCCGGTATTGGATCGGCGGCCCGGATGGTGCGTAGGCAAAACCCGAAGCGGGATCTGAGGCCACCATCCCCCGATCGGCACGAACAACAACGTGCGGCCGGTGCGCGTGGTGCACCGTAGCCGCGTTCGCGGATGCCGCTAGGGTGATCAAAAGGCTCAACGCCAAAATAGAACGCATTGCTTTTTCTCCAATCGAGAACCACGCCTTCTTAGCTAGGAATCGGGTCGCGCCGTCCCAACGAGTGCGGCTTCACGATTAGTCAAATCGGTGGCATCACGCGCGCCGGGCCTCTACTTCATCCTGGTTAGGGCAAATCCTATGACCGGTCCGGCGCCTGCGAGAACGCGATTGTCTCAAAACGATTTGAGAAAGGCCCTGCGGCCGGCCGGTTTCCGCAATGAGGACGATGTGAGGTTGGCGGAATTTCCGCAGTTGGCCCCTCGCTACCGTCGGGGCAGTGCCGCTACATGTCGGCTCAGAGGGGTAGACCGGAAGTTTGCAGTGGAGTGCTAGACCGACGCTTTTGACCCACAGCGCGGCGGACCGGAGTGACATAGCACTCACAGACTGGCGCTGTTGCCCCGTTGCCGAAGTATCTTGGGCCTGCTTGACGTCGCAACGTTGATCTATCTAAGATTGTACCACTGCCTGAGAGAGCTAAAAAGGTGGCGACATGATGCGCACAGCGAGTTGCCATTGCGGACAGCTAAGTATAAGCGTCGAGGGCAACCCCACACTCGTTTTCGCTTGCAACTGCACCCGGTGTCAAAGACGAAGCGCATTTGCTCTTACGTCCCGATGGCGCAACGGGGCGCTCTGGCGACAGCATAACGTATGCTTGCAAAGGGGTATCAGGCGGGAACGTCGAATGCGTTTTCTGCCCACAATGCGGCTCGACAGTGAGTACAGTTCTTGAGCTTTTGCCCGACCTAATTGGCATTCCAGTTGGATGTTTCGGTGATCCAACTTTTCCGGAGCCAAAGGTCGCCGCTTGGTACGATTCGAAGCTTGAATGGGTTCAATTTCCTCAGGAAGTGCTCCTGCTGCGGGATCAGTGTAGACCTATGGAAACCCGGTAGGTATTTAGACAAGTAGGACGGAAGGCACTGTCCTTTCCGTTAGGTTGGGCCGCGAATTGAGATGAAACGGACGCCTGCCATGAACATAGAAGTAATTGTCAAGAAACTCCTAGCCGTGGCTGTCGAGCCAAGGCGCACTCCGAGTACCTTGCCGTCAGTAGACCGCTAACTCGAACATCATTCTGACAAGAGAAAATCCTGTAACGATCTCAACGAGCGAAAAGGCTGTGAATTGTCAGAAACGGCATTGAGCGCGCAAAGGAAATTCGAAGACTTAGCATCTGCATGTGGGGAGCGAGGAAGAACGCCGTCCCCTCCTAGCGAGACGGGCGGGCACGGGGAACAGGGTCAGCGAGCGCCTCCGTCTGGATCCGGGCTCTGGCGGAGGCCATCTCCTTCCCGCGCTCGAAATCTTCCGAAGAGAGTGCGACGTTGAAGGCAAGCACTCTTTCGCGTTCGAGCCCAAGCCCTTCGCCCAGGGGCAATTTGAACCCGTCGTCGATGAGGCGCTTATACTCCATCACGACCCTCGGATCGGCGTCGGCGAAATCTCGCGCCAACGCGATCGAGGAGGGCAACAATTCCTCAGGTTCTACCACGCGGTTGATGAGACCAAGATCGAAGGCTCGTTGAGCATCCACGAAGTTGCCGGACAGACTGATCTCCTTGGCCCTCTGCGGCCCTATCTGCCGCGCTAAACGTTGCGACATGCCCCAGCCCGGCATTAATCCTACCCGCACGTGGGTATCCGCGAACCGAGCCGTGCGCGAGGCAATGACTACGTCGCACGCGAGCATCATCTCCATGCCCCCGGTGATGCAAAGACCGTTCACTGCAACGATGATCGGCTTACGGCATCTTTCGATCGCAGTAAGGGGATTTTCCTCCGGAGCCATTACCTCACCGCCTCGCCGGGAAGCCTCCGTCAAGTCCATGCCGGCAGTGAAGGCGCGTTCCCCGGCGCCGGTAAGGACGACGGCTCCGATTGCGGCGTCAGCGTCTACTGCCAATATTTCCCGGTGCAGGGCTTTCCGCAGCTCGGCCGATAAGGCATTCAGTTTTTCCGGCCGATTCAATGTGAGTATGGCCACGCGGCCTTCTTGCTTCACGAGAAGGGTGTTGCTCATATTCGTCACCGGTTTTGCGCGTTGAGGCATGCAGGATCCGAAGGGAGAACATCGGTGAAAATTCGGTGTCCCGGACGGTCGTCTGCCACCGGCTGCGTGTCACACCGGTTTCGATCCGGCGGCTTCGAGTCTGCACTTTGCCTCGCTCACCAAATCCTTCGGCAGAGGTCCCTTCAGTGCGGCGGCTACGTTGTGTCGCAGGTGGTCGACGTTCTTGGTGCCGATGATTGTGGTATCGAGCGCAGGTAGGGCGATGGCGAACCTCACCATGAATTCCATCCGGCTCATGCCTTCCAACAGATCGTCGAGCCGCGACCGATCCCATCGGCCGCTCATTTCCTCGCCCGACATCATGTAGTATCTCTTGTTCCAGTCGGTCGGAGCGCCTCGCGCTACAGCACCGCGGATGATGATGCCGGCTCCCTTTTCCGACGCCTTCCCGATAATGTTCTCGTGCTCGCGCTGTACGGCGGAGTAGGGGATCTGGAAGACGTCGAAGAGTCCTGAATCGACCTGCTCTATGAGATTTGGAAAGATTCCGGAGACTCCGATGAAGCGAAGCTTGCCCTCCGCCTTCATCTTCAAGAGTTCATTCAAGGCGCCTTCGGACTCCCAACTCTTCCTGTCCAAGCTGTGATGAAACTGGACGATGTCCAGGTAGTCGGTCCGCATCGTGCGGAGGCTGTGTTCTACGCCTGCGCGGATGTTTGCGGAGGAATTGACGTGAGGGCCGCTCATCGGCTCGCCCGGCACGCAGCCGCACTTGGTGGCTAGGACGAATTCCTTACGACGATGCGATATCGCCTGGCCAATGCGTGTTTCGCTCGTGCCATAACAAACGGCGGTGTCGATGAAGTTGATCCCGCAATCGAGCACCGCGTTTAGCACGCGTCCAGCGTCATCATCCGAAATTTCATTGGCGGCGGGAGGGCCGCCGAGATCCATGGCCCCGAATCCGAGCACTGTTACTGATAGGCCCGTACGGCCGAGTACTCGGCGTTCAAAACCGGTCATTGTATACCTCGAAGACGCTCAGCCCGCATGACCGCGACCGCTCCGGGTCACAATGGGGCAACTCACGCTCATAATGATTGCACATACGTGCGAGATAGCAAAGATTGTCTTTGCATGGCACCACGGTCGGAACTGGAGGAAGCTCCGGTCGCGATTATCAACCGACACATCGAGAACAAAGGGCGTTGCCCATGCCGCTCCCTCTTATCAGCGGGCCGGCAGACGGAGAATTGAGCTCCGCCGGCAGATCCAGATTTCGCAGTCTGTTTCTGAGAATATCGGCCATGCTCTCGACTTTGAGAGAGCGAGATTTGCGACCGAGGAACGCTCTGACGCCCTGGTTGGACCGAAGGTCGACGCCCGCTCAATCTTCTGCCGAAAGTGGCCGAACCGGGACGGCGCCAGCGGGTAGGGCTGGAGCCTGATTCCTGCGCCTCGGAAAACAAAACGGCCGATTTCGAATGACGAAATCGGCCGAGTCTAGGGAGGAAACGCCCGTAAAGGCGCAGGCGCGAAGACGCTCGGCTTCGCGCGCAGTGGACATCTAACAGGCCGGCGGCGGACGCACAAGATAAAATCGCACGATCGTACGAATATTTTAGATTCCGCGGGTGCGGCGCCGTTGATCTGTCAGAGACAGGCAGCTAGAATGAATCGCACGAACGTGCAAATATTGATCGAGTCCCGGAGCCGCCGCGGGCTTCTCTGCGCGTGGAAGCGGAATTTCATCTTCTGGAGTGAAGCCACCTGTGATCTACGAAATTCGTACGTATGAGGCGGCCGAGGGCAAGGCCGCCGCGATGAGGGACCGCTTCATCAGTGTCGTGGCAACCAAGTTTTTCCCGCGCCACGGTATCGAGCTGGTGGGCGGCTTTGTCGCTCCCACCGAGGATGGTCGGTTCACATACATCACCAGGTTCGCGAGCGAAGAGGCTCGCAAGCAGGCTTGGGAGGCATTCGCGGCCGATCCCGAGTGGGCCAAGGTGAAGGCGGAAACCGAGAAGGGCGGGCCGCTGCTCAGGAATCAGAACATCTCGATTTTGGCGCCCGCAATCACCGGACTGGTACTCGGGTGAATCATGTGACCGGCCAGGAAAACGATGCCCGAGCCAGGAGCTTTCAATGAAAGCCGCGCAATTTGAATATGCTAGGCCTGACAGCATCGCCGAGGCGTGTGAACTTTTGGCGGAGCACGACAATGCGAGGATACTCGCGGGCGGTCAGACCCTAATTCCGATGCTGGCGATGCGATTGGCGCGTCCGTCCATGCTGGTCGATATCTACCGCATCCAATCCATCAAGGGTATCGAGCTGGGTGATGGCGCGATCGTCATCGGCGCGGCTGCCCGACAGGCGGAGGTGGAGAGGAGCGCTTCGGCGCGTTGCCATCTGCCTCTCCTCTCTCGCGCGTTACCCTGGGTCGGACATCCTCCGACTCGCAACAGGGGGACCGTAGGTGGATCTATCGCCAATGCCGACCCTTCAGCTGAAATCCCCCTTGTTGCGGTGACGCTTGGCGCAGAAATCGAAATCGCCAATTTGGACGGCGGTAGCTCTATGCCCGCGGACGAGTTCTTCATCGGCGCAATGGTGACGTCCCTCATGCCCAGCGATTGCCTGACTTCCGTGCGTTTTCCTGTCTGGCCCGAAAAGCGGATCGGGACTGCCTTTCAGGAGGTGAGCGCACGGAAGTCAGACTTCGCCTTCGTTGCGGCGGCTGCTCAGGTGGCTCTCGACGAGGGGGGGAGGTGCGAGAGGGTAGCACTCGGGGTCGGAGGTCTCGGTGATCGTCCTGTCTCGCTTGATGTTGCATCGGCGGTAGGGGGGCGGCTCGACAAGACTTCGATCGATGAGGTCGTGCGCGGAGCATGCCGACACCTGGAGACCTATGGCGACCTTCACGCGTCGGCAGAATATAGGAGCCGAGTTGCGGTCGCACTCTGCTCGCGTGTCCTTCAAGAGGCTGTCGTCGACGCAGGACGCTCGCAAGCGGATTTGGAGCAGGCGCGATGAAAGTGGTGCTGAACGTGAATGGCTGTGAGCGCGACGTCGACCTCGAACCACGAAAGACGCTGCTGGACGCTCTCAGAGATGATCTGTTGCTGGTTGGCGCGCACGCTGGGTGCGAGCACGGAGTTTGTGGCGCCTGCACGATCCTGCTCGACGGCGAGCCAGTTCGATCGTGTCTGATGTTCGCGGTCCAGGCCGACGGCCATGCGATCACCACGATCGAGGGACTGGCAACGGCTCCTGGTGAGCTGAATGTCATCCAGGACGCTTTTTGTGAAACGCATGGACTTCAATGCGGCTTCTGCACGCCGGGCATGATCCTGACTTCGCACGCCTTGTTGCAGCGCAATGATGATCCCACGCGCGAGGATATCGTCGAGGCGATATCCGGCAACATTTGTCGCTGCACCGGATACAGCCAGATCGTCGAAGCCGTCGAGCTTGCCTCCGAGCGTCTTCGAAAGGCCAACGCCCCCCGCATGAAGCCTGTGGAGATGCCCGCGAACGGGGCTGATCATGCCCCGCAATCGGGCCTTCTGGAAGCGAGCGAGTTGGATGTCTCCCATGGAGTTCGCAATTGACCGCTCCGAAACCTCTTCCGCTTCGCTTCGTTTCCGCCAATCGTCGTGTCCGCGAGGACAGGCGCTTCGTGGCCGGGCACGGCCGATTCGTCGCCGATGTCGTGCGCGAAGGCATGTTGCATGTTGCCCTTCTGCCTTCGCCGCATCCGTCGGCGAAGATACTCGACATTGATACCTCGAAAGCACTCAAGATGCCGGGTGTCAGGTACGCCCTCACGGGAGAGGAGCTTTCGAGAGCAACCGACCCCCTCATGAATGGATTAGACACTCCGAACGTGCGGCGCTACCCGCTTGCGGTCGGTCAGGTCAGGTACGCCGGCGAATGGGTCGTCGCGGTGGTTGCCGACACCCGCGCGGAAGCGGAGGATGCGATCGAGAAGGTCTGCGTCCGGTACGAGCCTCTGCCCTTCGTGCTCGATTCCGAAAAGGCGCTTGATCCGTCGAGCCCGCTCGTTCATCCGCCCCACGGCTCGAACGTCCTGCTGGACAAGACGTTCGTCTGGGGGGAGGTGGAGAAGCATTTTGCCGATAGCCCGCGTCATCTCTCGTTCCGTGTCGCATGGGGGCGGAACTCGACCGTTCCGATAGAGACTTTCGGCGTGGTCGCCGAATGGGATCCGTGGCGCGAAATGCTGGATGTCTGGGCATCCATCCAGATGCCAAAATACCCTGACCAGATCGCGCGCGCTCTTCGCCTGCCGGCCAATAACGTGCGCGTCCATCAGGACGTCGATGTTGGCGGCAGCTATGGCGTGAAGCGCGGCATCAAGCATACTGTTCTTGTCTCCCATCTTTCTCGCGTTCTCTCCAGGCCGGTGCGCCTGATCGAGGACCGCCTCGAGAACATGAGGGCGGGCGACGCGCACGGCCCCGAGCGGATCTTTGATGTTGAGGTCGCCTTCGACGACGACGGCATCGTCAACTCAATGAAGATGAAGGCCCTCGATAATGTCGGCGCCTACGCCGGGCGGTCGCCCTTTCAATTGGGCAAGCCGATCGGAGCGATCGTCGGTCCGTACAAGATCAAGAGCGTGAAGTATCGCGCTCAGGCCGTTATGTCGAACAAGGCGGCTCAGGAGGCCGTCCGAGGATTTGGGCAGGCTCCGACGAACTATGCAATCGAGACCGCCATCGACAAGGTCGCTTCGGTGCTCGGGCTGGATCGGATCGAAGTTCGTCTTCGCAATTTCATCCGGAAGGACGAGTTTCCCTACCTCATTCCGAGCGGAACGCGGTACGACAGCGGCGACTATCACACCGTGGTCGCCAAAGTACTCGACCACGCGGACTACAAGGCGATGGTCGAGCAACGTGACGCGTTGCGTGCTTCCGGAATGATGGCCGGTATCGGAATTGCCGCATGTCTTGAGCCATCGGGCGGCAACTCCTCCTTCGAGCCCCTTTTGAACGAAAAGAACAAGACCACGACGTGGATGGACTCGTGCCGTATCATGATCGATGCGCTGGGCTTCGTGACCGTGACGATCCACACAACGTCCGCGGGGCAGGGGCACGAGTCGCTTGCCGCGACGGTGGTCGGAGAGGTTTTGGAAATCGATCCGGATCTCATCCGCGTAGTCCGGCCCGATTCACTTGCCAGCCTGCCGTCGAACACCCCGGTGGGAAGCCGGATGGCGATCATGTTGGGGGGAGCGGCCTATCATGCCGCTCAGAAGCTGAAGGCCAAGCTTATCCGTATCGGCGCGCACCAGTTAGCATGCGACGCTGGCACCGTCGCTTATTCGGATGGCGCGGTATCGAATGCGGACGGCAAGATGCTAGCCTGGACGAATCTCGTCAACATCGCTCATCGCAACTTCCATCTGCTGCCCGAGGACATGGAGCCGGGTCTGGAAGTGACGCACGTGATGCAGGTGCCGACTGGAGACAAGCTGCCGGCGGACGGCCGGGTACAAATGTATCCGTGTCACTCCTTCGAATTTCATCTGGTGCTGATCGCCTTCGATCCGGTGCTCGGCAAGCCCGACATTCTTCGCTACGTGATCGGTCACGACTGCGGGACGGTCATCAATCCGCATATCGTCAAGGGGATGACGCTTGGCGGAATCGCTCACGGACTGGGCGCGGCTCTGCTGGAGGAGTTTGTGTACGACGCCGAAGGCAACATCATGACCCAGAGTTTCATGGACTACCTGCTGCCTTCGTCTCACGAGGTGCCAAAGGTCGAGATTGTCCACCATTGCACGCCGTCTCCCTATACCGTGTTTGGTCAAAAGGGATCGGGCGAAAGTGGATATCTCGGCTCCCCTGCGGCGATTTCGGGCGCACTCAATGATGCCGTGGCGACGTGCGGCGTCTCTTTCTCCAAATTGCCGATACGCATCTCGGCCATCAGCGACGCCATCGCGGCATCCGCACTCAACCAAGGAAAATAAGATGATCATCGATTGCCACGCCCATCTCGTGCCACCGGCACTGTTGGAGTCGGTCCGCGCAAGCAAAGCGGAGTTCCCGTCCGTCAAGCTGATCGAGGAAGGCGGAAGCTTGGGATTCGCCTTCGCGGGAGGCAAGCCGACAAGGCCCGTATCCAAGCCGCTGACTGATGTCCCAGCCAGGCTGCAGTGGATGGCTTCCAACAAGGTCGATCATCAAGTTGTCGCAGGTTGGCTGGACATGTTCGGCTACGAACTTCCTGCCGAAGAAGGTCTGCGCTGGTCCCGTTTGATCAATAACTCGCTGGCGGACATTGCAAAGGCCGAACCCAAGTTTGTTCCACTCGCAACCGTGCCGCTCCAGGACGGTGGGCGCGCTGCCGAGTTGCTTAGGGAGGCCCACGGAATGGGCTTCAAGGGCGTCATGATCGGCACCCAGCCCAAGGGAAGGGGCGGAGTCCTGGACGATCCCTCACTCCTTCCGTTCTGGCAGGCCGCCGACGAACTCGGATCGATCGTGTTCGTCCATCCCGTATTCGAGAGCGGCGACGATCGGGTCCACGATTACGGCATGGCGAATGCTGTCGGACGCATCACCGATACACTTATCGCGATGTCCCGCCTGATCTATGCTGGACACGTCACGCGGTACGCGAATGCGAAGATCGTCGCGGGCATCGGGGGCGCGGCGTTACCTTACGTCATTGGTCGCCTGCGTCGTAATTACTCGCTGGACAACAAACTTGGCGACCCGGATGCTGCCCTGGCAGCGATGTACTACGACACCATCGTTCAGGATCCCCGAACACTTCGCTATCTGGCGGACATAGTGGGAGCCGACCGGATCATGATGGGGTCCGACATGCCGTTCCCGATCGGAGATCTCGCACCGTGCAAGATCGTCGAGGAGACGAAATTTTCCGAGGCGGAGCGCAAGGCGATCAACGGCGGACTGGCGGCGAAATTGTTCGGTATGTGAGGTGGTCTTATGAAGCTAGACATCGGCGGAGACGAAAAAATCTCCGCGACGGCCGAGAGGCTGTGGGCGGCGCTCAATGATCCCGAAGTGCTCACAAGATGCATTCCGGGATGCAAGAAGATGACGGAGATTTCGCCGGATTCCTACAAGGTCGAGATGCAATTGCGGGTGGCGGCGGTAGGCGGATCGTTCGAAGGGGAGATCGCGCTCTCGGACAAGGAGGCTCCTCGAAGCTGCAACATCAAGATATCCGGCGCCGGTACGCTGGGCCACGGCAACGGCACGGCGCGCTTCGACATCGAGCCGGACGGCGAGGGCGCCGCAAAGCTCGTCTACAAGGGCGCGGGAGAGATCGGGGGGCTCGTCGCCGGCGTAGGCCAGCGGATACTCTCAAGCGTCTCAAAGCACCTTGTCGGGCGTTTTTTTGTAGCGCTGCGTAAGGAGTTCGAGGCTCCCTTGAATGGAACCGGTCAGCAATGAGCGGTTCTGACGGGTGCGTGGTTCGTGTTGCTGTGGACCCCGGCGTCGCGCTCGAAGTTGAGGTCAGCGGAGCCAAGGGCCGGCCTCATTTAGTGCTAAGCAACTCGCTCGGTGCCAGCCGCGCTATGTGGGACGAGCTGGTTCAGCGCCTCAGACCGGTCGCGCGGATTGTGAGATATGACAATCGAGGCCATGGCCGTTCGGACGCGCCCATAGCGCCTCTGACTCTGGACAGATTGGGCCGGGACGTTCTGACGCTCATGGATCATCTCCAGATCGAGCGTGCGGTATTCTGCGGGCTTTCGTTGGGCGGGCTGGTTGGAATGTGGCTCGGGGCGAACGCGCCAAAGCGCCTGGATGGCCTGATCCTGGCGAACACGGCCGCGAATTTTCCGCCTCCGGATTTGTGGAAGGGGCGGGCGGCCGCGGTACGTTCCTCGGGAATGGCACCGCTGGTCGAGCCGACCCTGGAGCGCTGGTTCACGAAACGATACAGAGAAGCGGCGCCCACACGGGTGGCCGAGATCGGCAAGACATTACTGGCGACGAGTATCGAGGGTTACGCCTCCTGCTGCGAGGTGCTCGCGCAATCGGACATGCTGCCCGACCTCAGCCGAATAAATTGTCCGGTCCGCGTCGTAGCAGGGCAGCACGATCCGTCAACCCCGCCGAGCCGTGGGAGTGAGATCGCTTCACGGATCGCGGGCGCCGATATGACCACGCTTGATGCGGCGCATCTTTCCTCCATCGAAGCAGCGGACGACTTCGCTGCTCAGGTGCAGGAATTCTTGAACAAGACAAGAAAATGAAAAGGAGAAAACGCCATGAGGGGGACGATGAGAATGGCAATTGCGCTGGCGGCGATGGCGCTGTCTGTCGGGTCCGCCCGCGCGGAAGAGTTGGCCAGGATTTCGATCGTCGTTTTTGGCCCGCCCTCGCTTGGGGCGTTTTTGCCGCCGGTCATAAAGGCACAGAAGCTCGACGAGAAGAACGGACTTTCCATCAATTTCCAGGAACGAACTCCGGACGCCTACACGGCGCAGTTTAACTCCGGCGAGTTCTCAGTTGGCGGCAGCGCGGCACTGCTTTCCATCGGGCTGGCGGATGTTCGCGGCGTCAAGGTCACCTATCTCTTCAATCTTTTCGACTATTGGGGCGGCGTGGTCACGTCTCACAAGGATATCCAGACCATCAAGGACCTGGAGGGGAAGGACATCGCTGCGGCGAAGGGCACCACGAACTACGTGATGTTCGATTGGTTCGCTCGCCAACTCGGTGCTGATACGTCCAAGTTCTCCGTCGTCAATACCGCCACGCCGGGATTGATAGGATACGCGCTCGCGGACAGGGCGACCGCTGTTCAACTTTGGGAGCCCGCGTACACCGCGCTGCATGCGAAGATGCCTGGCATCCGGATGCTGGATCTCAAGATCGTCGAAAGTTGGGAGAAGGCGACCGGCAGCCGCAATATCCCGTATCTCGGCGTCGCGGCGCATGCCGCTTGGGTAACGCAGAACGGGAAACTCATCCCGAGCCTATACGCGACCTACAAGCAAGCCGCTGAATGGGTCGCTACCAATCCGGAGGAAGCTGCCAGGCTGATCGCAATCCGCGGTGGCGAAGAGGAAAAGAAGGCGATCACCGAACTGGTCCGCGCAAACGATCGCCTGGGGATGAACGTCAAATGGGCGTCCGACGTCGCGAACGAGATCCGGAGCGTATACGGCGCCGGCCGCTCGATCGCGTTTCTTCCCTCTGAACCTTCGAGCGAGACCATTTATTCCGGTCCGAAACAATGACCGGAACCCTAACCACGACGGGCCTCGTGCGGTGAGCGTGGCAATGGCGGAACGGCTGGTGTCCTATGCCCTTCCTTTCATCGTGGTCGCGGGGCTGTGGCAGCTCGCTTCGCTGTTTTTTCCGCCCTTCCTCTTTCCATCTCTCGTGACCGTATTCTGGAGATGTCTCGAGATCATTGGAACCTGGTCGCAGTTCGCGGATGTGCTCGCGACCGTCTTGAGGATCCTCGCCGGCTTGACCGGGGCATTCCTGATCGGCTGCGTCCTTGCCATCATGATGGCGCGGTCGCGCCGGGTGGATAGCTTCATCTCCCCAGTGCTGACTCTATTTCAAGGAATCCCCGCGCTTTCCTGGGTCGTGTTTGCTATCATCTGGTTCCATGGCATCGAAAGCCGCATACTGTTCATCATGATCATGACGACGCTGCCGGCGTTCGCGTTTCAGGTGCTGGGCGCGCTTCGGGCGATGTCGCGTGATCTCTTGGAAATGGTCATGAGCTATCGTCCTAGCCGAGCCAAGCTTCTCCGCGTCATGATCTTACCTGCCGTGTTGCCGGACATCCTGACAGCCTGGAAAGTCAATCTCGGCAATGCGTCCCGCGTCGTCGTCGTAGCGGAGTTGGTCGGCGCGACGGGGGGCGTGGGCTACGAGTTGTTGCAGCAACAACAGCAATTCGACATGGCGGGCGCGCTCGCATGGACCCTGCAACTCGTGTTTTTCGTTTTGATCGCCCAAGCCATCCTGTCCCTGATAGAAAGCCTCGCGTTCCGCTACAGAGTGACATCGGAGCGAACGCTATGACGCAGCCGGGAGAAAGGGCCATTATCGAGCTGGAAGGCGTCTCCAAGGCGTTCGCTAAGTCCGGAGGCGTTCCGTCTTTCGTTGCCGTGGAGGATTTAAAGCTCAACGTGCCGGAGGGCCAGATGTTGGCCCTTCTCGGTAAGACCGGGTGTGGCAAGTCCACGATCTTCAACATGATCGCCGGACTGACTGCGCCGACTTCCGGACGCGTGCTCGTGGACGGAATGGACCCGTTCGGACAATTCGACGCTTTCCGGGGAAAGATGGCAATCGTCTTCCAGGGCGATCGCCTCCTGCCCTGGCGTACTGCCGTCCAGAATGTTGAATTGGGCCTCGAGATGCTGGATCGTTCGGTTGCTGAGCGCCGTGCCATCGCGATGCGGTGGTTGGAAACGCTTGGCCTGGCTGGTCACGCGCACGATTTTCCGCATGCATTGTCTGGAGGTATGCGACAGAGGGTCTCGATAGCGAGGGCATTCGCGGTCGACGCAAAGATACTGCTTTGCGATGAACCGTTTTCGGCGCTGGACGAGATGACGGGGCGGGCGTTGCGAGCCGAGTTCGCCAGGTTGGTGAAAAGCAACAACAAGACAGCCGTATTCATTACCCATTCGATCGACGAAGCTCTGGCGATCGGCGATCGAATCGTTGTCCTGAAACGACCGGCCAAAGTCGAGATCGACCACACGTTCGAACCTGTCCAGACCGAAACCGACAAAGAGAATGTCCGCAACATGATCCGGACGGCGCTGATAGCCTGATCGACACGTTACGGCCCTAGCTTGTCACCGCGTTAACGCCGGCGGGAAGCGGGACGAGGAGTTGTTGCTATTCGACTTTCACGCCAGACTCCCGGGCGATATTCCCCCACCGCTCGAAGTCCTGTTGCAGAACTGCGGTGAATGCCGCAGCGCCGTCGCCGACCGGTACGAGGCCGATGTGCTTGATCTGCTCGGAGGTCTCAGGCGACTTGATGATGCGCGAGAGCTCGTCATCTAGCTTGTCGACGATCTCTTTTGGCGTTGTCGCCGGCAGGAATATTCCGATCCATCCTTGCGCCTCAAACCCTGCAAAGCCAATCTCGCCAAGCGTGGGAATTGCCGGAAGCAGAGGCGAGCGAGTCTCGCCGCTGATCGCGAGAGCCCTTATCTTGCCGCCGCCGATTTGAGGAGCTGCGGTAGCGACTTCGACGAATGCAGCACTGATCTGCCCACCAAGCAGATCGTTTGTCAGGGGGGCCGCACCGCGATAGGGCACGTGTGTCATCTCGATCCCCGCCTTCTTCTTGAGAAGCTCACCATAAAGATGCGACGTCGTGGCGGTACCATAGGAGCCATAAGAAAACGTCCAGGGGCTCACCTTAGCCGCTTTGACGAATTCCCCCATCGTTTGGTCGGGGCGCTGGATCGGAACGGCAAAGACCGCGGCTATGAGCGCTGCCTGCGTGACCGGTCGGAGATCACGGAAGACATCGTAGGGAAGCTTCATTCCGACATTTGGCGCTTGCACGAGCTGGGAAATACCAACCAGCACGGTGTACCCGTCTCCGGGCGCCTTCGCGACATAGTCGTTTCCAACGATGCCGCCGCCGCCTGACTTGTTTTCCACGACGACAGGCTGCTTCCAAGCCTCGGACAGTCTGGTCGCGAGCAGGCGGCCTATTGCGTCGGCGGCGCCGCCGGCCGGATAGGGCACCACGAAAGTGAGGCGGCGATCGGGGTAGTTCTGTGGGGACGCGCCGGAGACCGCGACCGATTGCACGAGGAAGGCGATCGCGGCGAACGCGAACAGCACGTGGCGGGACGATGTCATTCGGCGTCCTTCTACTGCAAGGAGGATAGGTTGAGAGCGCTGGCGCAGGGCGCGGGTTCGCCTTGCCTGCCAATTGTCATCGTGGTGTCCAAAAACAGCACGATCGTGCGATCATAGCCTCCGATCACCTCTTCAAGTCAAGGCGCTGCAACGTAAAAGCGCACAAGTGTGCGAATTTTCATTGACTGGATTTTGCAGGTGTGAAATCAGGGGTGCTTGGGCCGCATTGCATGCGGCTACACGCCATTCAAGGAGCGAAGCATGGCCGAAGACATTCGCGTCGAAAAGCAAGACGGCTGGATCGAAGTGACGATTCACCGACCGGACAAGCTGAACGCGATCCGAGAGCAGACGGCGATCGAGCTTCTGGAGGTCATGACCGAACTTGAAGCGGATCGGTCCCTCCGGGGTCTGATCATTACCGGCAGCGAGAAAGCCTTTTGTACCGGCGTCGATACGAGTGAGCAGAAGAACGAGCCAGAGGAGGCGTTCGAGCTCTGGCGTCGACGCAAGCGCTCGCGAAAGGTCAATCAGTTTTTCCGAGCCTTGCCGGAGTTCACGAAGCCCGTGATTGCGGCCGTGGAGGGCTTCGCGCTCGGCGGAGGCTTCGAGATCGCGCTTCTCTGTGATTTCATCGTGGCGAGCGAGAGTGCTCAGTTCGGTCTTCCTGAGGCCAAGCTCGGGCTGATGCCGGGCGGCGCCGGCACGCAAACGCTGCCTCGCCTGCTCGGAAAGCCGCTGGCCAAGGAACTGATCTGGACTGGCCGGCGCGTCAAGGCGGCGGAAGCACTTCAGCTCAGGATTGCCAACCACGTCGTTCCGGCAGGCAAGGCGGTAGAAAAGGCGCGCGAAATTCTCAAGGCGATCGGCGAACAAGGGCCGCTCTCGGTCATGTTCACCAAATCGGCCATCGAGCGCGGGCTCGATGTGAGTCTCTCGGAGGGCATGTCGGTCGAGGCGGACGCGTTCTTCGCGTTGAGCTTTTCCCAGGATCGAAACGAGGGTCTTGCGGCATTCCGCGAGAAGCGTTCACCGAATTTCAAAGGCAACTAGAGCGAGGCAAAACCGATGGCCAAACGTGACATCGCCGTGGTCGGATACGGCGAAACGAAGGTCGAGCTCCGTGGCGGCAGGAGCTCGTATGATCTCGCCGGAGACGTCTTCGAGCAGATCCTGAAGACGACGGGCGTTCCGAAGAGCGCAATCGACGGAATCTGCGTCTCCGAGACGATGAGTGAAACATCCAATCCGTTCTGGCCAGTCTACATGGCGGAAATGCTGGGTCTCGCGCCGGCCTGGACGCAGGTCAACGGATTGGGCGGGGCGTCGACAATCGCTGGAATCGCCCGTGCGGCGTCTGCCATTCGCGACGGCCTGTGCAACACGGTGCTCGTCATCGCGTCGGATGCGCAATCCAGCTATCCGGCGACCGAGCAGGGAGCTTATCGCTGGGAATTCCAGTATCCCACCGGCCTGCGGGGTCCCGTCGGGGTATTCGGGCTTTTGAGCCAACGCTATCGTCTTCAGTATGGCCTAAAGGATGAGGCGCTCGCCAAGCTCGCTGTCACGCAGCGCAATCATGCGCTGATGAACCCCAACGCTTGCGCCAAGCTGAAAACGCCCATCACGGAGAAGGATTATCTCGGCTCTAAATATGTTTCCGAGCCGCTGCGCATGCTGGACAGCGTTATGGTCTGCGATGGAGCCAACGGAGTTCTGGTGACGTCCACCGAGAACGCGAAACGCCTCGGGCTGAAGAAAGCCGTGTTCCCGACTGGCTATGGCGAGATTGCTAACTTCAACGGGGACAAGGCGAAGTCCGACATCACCGAGACCGGGTTCTCTGTGGCCGGACCGAAGGCGCTCAAACAGGCGGGACTTTCTCCGAAGGACATCCAGCTCTTTGCGCCGTATGACGACTTCCTGATCGCGATCTTGATCCAGCTCGAGCAAATCGGTTTCTGCGGTCGCGGCGAGGGATCCGATTTCATTCTGAAAACCGACATGACGTACAAGGGGACGCTGCCGCTCAACACCAGCGGAGGACAGATTTCGGCCGGCCAACCTGGTCTGGCGGGTGGCGGACTCAACCTCGTCGAGGCGGTCCGTCAACTGTTCGGAGAGGCCGGCGAGCGGCAGGTCAACGATGTCAAGAATGCGATGGTCACCGGCATTGGCGTCATTCCGTACGGCCGCAACTGGGGCGTATCCAACGTGATGATCTTGGAGAAGTGAGATGAGCGAAGCGAAGAAGGTGGCGAGGCCGCTTCCGCGTCCGGATGTCTATCTGAAGACGAAGCCATTCTGGGATGCCGCGAAAGAGCACAAGCTTCTTTTGCAGTTCTGCAGGGATACGAACCAGTATCAATGGTATCCAAGACCTGTCAGCATCTACTCCGGGACCCGAAACCTGGAGTGGCGTGAGGCGTCCGGAAGGGGAGCGCTGTACACCTGGACCAATACTTTGGTGCCTTGGCCCGGGCACGAGGACCGTGTGCCCTATGTCTGCGCGCTGGTCGATCTGGAGGAGGGCGTGCGGATACTGGTAAATCTCATCAACTGTGATCCAGCTAAGCTTCGCGACGGGCAACCGGTCAAGCTCGCCTGGGAAAAGCTCAGCGACGATTACAACGTTCCGGTGTTCGAGCCGGCGTAACAGCCGTCGCTTACCGGTGGGGCGTCGTTTCAGGATTGGACGATGCCCCCCGGCATTGCGTATGTGTTGGATGCAGATCGACGCACACATGCAGGTTCGAAGTGCCCCGTATCACGAAGAAGCCGACCGTCGGCAGCGAAGAGTCCTCGCGTCCCAAGACTCTCAAGCGCCGCAAGGAGCTGCTCGGAGTCGTGTACGAGGCGGTGTCTGAACATGGTGTCGACGGTGTGACGATGCGGCGCATCGGCCAGGCCGCCGGTATCAGCACCGGAACGATCAATTATCATTTCAAGAACAAGCACAATCTCCTGATCGCAGCGCTTGAGGCCGCATATGAGCTTCCCGAGGACTGGGAGGTGTACAAGGGTTCGCCATTCTCGCAGCTGCAGCGTTTGGCGTTGGGGTACGTTCTTCGGGCACCGCGCGACCGTTTCTGGCGATTCTGGATAAACTATACGGCTTACGGGACCCGAGACGACGAGATGCGTCGGCATCAGAACGATCGATACGAACGGCAGCTGAAATTCTGGATCTCCCTTCTGCGGGATGGGATCGCTGCCGGTGAGGTGGATGCGAACATCGATCCCGACATTGCTGCGAACGAGCTGCTCCTGATCGCTCAGGGTCTGGTGGTCCGTCAGCTCCAGCTTCCGACCCAGGCCACGCGCGACGAAGCACGGACAATCCTCTCCGAACGTTTCGACTTGTTGTCTGCCAAAAAGTCTGCACGCCAGGCTGCTGCCTCGCACTGAAGATCGGCTACTGGCGTCATAGTACGTTTTTATACGCGGCCGATTGGTGCTCGCGCGGGGACTGTCTCATTAACGTTTGTCCGGAATGCTGATAGCGGCATCGGTATGCGTTCCGGACGAGAGCGGGTTATCCAAAAGCGCACGATCGTGCGAATATTCTCTGGCCGACGCGCTTCCGCTTCTCTAAGATGCTGCGGTCGCGGATGGGCCTAGTCTCCATTCGGATCAACAGATCAGCATCGAGGGAACAGGGCAATGAACATCGAGGACAGGCGGTCCGTCCCGTCACGTCGCGAGCAGGCCATGAAGGGAGCAGATGCGGCGTCTCTCCTCGCCCGGATGCCCGAGCGGTATAGTCACGTTGTCCGGGAATGGGCCAGGCGCGAGCCCTCTCGGCTCGCCTTGAGAGCCGGAGCCAGCCGGTTGAGTTACGGCGATCTCTGGGATGCGACGGAGGTCGCCGTGCGATTGCTGCGCAAGCTCGGCGTCGGCGCCGGCGACCGTGTGGCGCTGGTCGCGGAAAACGGGCTGCAAATTGTTCCTTTGCTTTTGGCCGTCAGTGAAATGGACGCTTGGGCCGTTCCGTTGAACGCCCGGATGTCTGCCCGGGAAATCGAAACCATCCGACTGTTCGCCGGATGCCGGAGGGCTTTGTACTGCGTAGCCGACTCGCAATCCGCCGCCACGCACGCCCAGGCTGACCAGATCGAGCAGGATGTGTTTCTCCTGGGCAATGTTGCGGTGAGCGCGAGAAATGCGTCTGCGGAGGTCGAGCCGGTCTATCCGGACAAGGCTCGCCAAACGGCCGTTTTGGTCTTCACTTCCGGAACGACCGGCGAACCCAAGGGGGTCATGTTGAGCCACCAGGCTCTGATCTACATGGGCGCCAATATGGTGGACGTGCGTAACGTCACGGCGGATGACTCGTTCTATAACTCGTCGCCGGTAAGCCATGCGATCGGCCTTGGGACAGTATTGATGACGGCCTTTTGGGCAGGAGCAAGTGCGGAGCTCGTCTCCCGTTTCACCGCCCAGCATTTCGTTGAGGCGTTGAGGGACGAGCGTATTACCGGCGTGACAGCGGTACCGACCCTCTTCGCGCGGATCCTGGAATATGCCGAACAAAACGACATTTCCTTGCGATCGAAGCGCCTCCGTATCATCGCCACGGCCGGTGCGCCGCTGGATTTGGCGTTGAAGGCGCGCATCGAGGAAGCGTTCGGGCTGAAGATGGGCAACTCCTATGGCATGACGGAGTGCAATCCGGTGGCACGTTCTCCAGGGGGCGTCGACACCAACGAGGTTGGCGACGTCCAACCGGGCATCGAGATCAGGATCGTGCGTGAGGATGGGCGGGACGTCGCGCCAGAGGAGAGCGGCGAGATCTGGGTGAAGGGGCCGTCCCGGATGCTGGGCTACTATCGCAATGAAGGCGCCACGAGCGCTGCGTTGAGAAGCGGCTGGCTCGCGACCGGCGATCTCGGCAGAATGGACGAGGACGGTAAGCTCTACATCGTCGGTCGCTCGAAGGAACTGATCATCCGGAGCGGATTCAACGTATATCCGGTGGAAGTCGAGTCGGTGCTTTCGCTTTATCCCGGAGTTGCCCAGGTCGCCGTTGTGGGCAGAGAAGTTCCTGGGAACGAAGAGGTCGTGGCCTTCGTGCAACCCGCACCGGGCGTTTCGCTGGACGTCGCAGATTTGACACGTTGGGCTACAGAGCGACTCGCACCCTATAAGCGGCCGGCAGAGATTATTCTCAACTCCGATCTTCCGGTGGGCCCGACCGGAAAAATCTTCAAGGTACGCCTAAAGCAGCTGGCGGCGTCGACAAGCAGACCGAGCTGAGATCGCCATTTTTCTCCTACCAGGATCAAGATTCCCATGTATTCGAGGGTTCAACTCTTCATCGACGGCGAATGGCGCGACAGTATTTCAGGCAAGTTCATTCCTGTTCTTGATCCCGCTACGGAAGAAGCGATCGGCGAGGTCGCCTGTGTCAGTACGGCGGATCTGGATTGTGCGATTGCTGCAGCCGTCAAGGGTTTTCGGCTTTGGAGGAAGACGTCGCCGCTAGACCGATCGGCTATCTTGCGCGAAGCCGCCGCATTGCTGCGCCGCAGGGTCGAAGCCATCGCCGGCGTCATGACGAAAGAGCAGGGCAAGCCGATCGCGGAATCGCGGACGGAGATATTCGCATCGGCCGATATGCTCGAGTGGTTCGCCGAGGAAAGCCGCCGCACGTACGGGCGCGTGATACCGGCCCGAAGCGAAGGTATACTCAACCTTGTCTTGAAGGAGCCGGTAGGCCCCGTCGCGGCTTTTACGCCCTGGAATTTCCCCGTCAGTCAGGCAGCGCGAAAGCTCGGGGCAGCGTTGGCGGCGGGATGTTCGGTCGTCATCAAGCCGGCGGAAGAGACGCCAGGATCTCCCGCGGAATTGGTAAGGGCACTCGCCGATGCGGGGTTGCCGGCAGGTGTCGTCAATTTGGTCTACGGTAACCCGGCAGAGATATCCGGCTACGTGATCCCGCATCCGGCCATAAGAAAGGTTTCATTCACTGGATCAACGCCAGTCGGAAAGGCGCTTGCTTCGCTTGCGGGGCAGCACATGAAGCGCATTACGATGGAGCTTGGCGGTCACGCGCCTGCAATCATATGCGATGATGCCGATCTGCAGACGGCGGCCACGGTGCTCGCCGCAGGCAAATACCGCAACGCGGGCCAAGTCTGCATCGCGCCGACACGCTTTCTCGTTCAGGACGGAGCATACGATAGCTTCGTGGAAGAATTCCTCGCTAGAACGAGGCAGTTGAAGGTCGGCAATGGAGCTGAGGCGGAGACCACCATCGGGCCTTTGGCAAATCAGCGCAGACAGGCCGCGCTCGAATCGCTGGTGGAGGACGCAGTACAACGTGGGGCATCCATCTTGGCCGGAGGAAGGCGTCAACACAACAAGGGGTATTTTTTCCCGCCCACCGTCCTCGCCGACGCTCCTCATGACTCCCGCATCATGAACGAAGAGCCGTTCGGTCCGGTCGCGCTCGTGTCACGCTTCAAAGATATCGACGAGGCCTTGGCGGAGGCCAATCGGCTGCCGTACGGCCTCGCGGCCTATGCATATACTCGCTCCATCCGCACATCCACCGCCTTGGCGGAAGGAATCGAAAGCGGAATGCTATCCGTGAACCATTATGGCCTCGCTATCCCCGAAACGCCTTTTGGAGGCGTCAAGGACTCCGGCTTCGGTTCGGAAGGCGGATCAGAGGCCGTGGAGGCATATCTGGCAACAAAGTTCGTCTCGCAAGGAAGCCCCGCCGTCGCCTAGCGGGTCCGGAGCAATTTCATGAATCATCCAAACGCCAGGCCGAGCCCGAGCGGCCCCTTGAGAAACGTCCGGGTTATCGAGTTTGCCGGGATTGGGCCGGGCCCTTTCGCCGCGATGCTGCTTTCGGATATGGGAGCCGACGTAGTGACCGTCGCACGGCCCGGGCAGGGCCGGCGGGCGGAGGGCGATTTTGTCCACCGGGGGAGGCGCGTCGTCGAGCTCGACCTCAAGTCTGAGGACGACAAGGCCTGCGTCAGGGACCTGATCGGATGCTCTGACATTTTGATCGAAGGCTTCCGGCCGGGAGTGATGGAAAGGCTTGGGCTAGGGCCGGATGAAATGCTGTTGCGTAATCCCAGGTTGGTATACGGGCGAATGACCGGCTGGGGACAGGATGGGCCGCTTGCCCAGGCCGCCGGTCACGACATCAATTATATTGCGATAACTGGGGCGCTCGATTGCTTCAGATCGAAGCAAGGCGACCCCGTCTCACCGCTCAATCTTGTCGGCGACTTTGGAGGAGGAGCGCTTTATCTGGTGGTCGGCGTTTTGGCTGCACTCAATGAGGTTCATGCTTCAGGTCTAGGCCAGGTGGTCGATGCCGCAATGTGTGACGGCGTTTCCAACATGCTGACCTACTTTCAGAGCAGACGAGCGCTCGGTCTATGGCGCGATCTGCCTCGCGCCAACGTCCTGGAAGGCGCGTCCCATTTTTACAACAGCTATGAATGCTCGGATGGCAAGTATATTGCCGTGGGCGCAATCGAACCGCAATTCTATGCACAACTTCGCGAGCTGGCTGGTCTGGATGACGTCGCGTACGACCGGCAGAAAGATACCGAGAAATGGTCGGAGCTAACGAATAAAACAGCGGCGATCTTCAGAACGCGGACCCGCGACGAGTGGGCCGTGTTGCTCGAAAAAACCGACTCCTGTGTGCAGCCGGTCGTGTCGTTGTCCGAAGCTCCGAGCCATCCGCACCTAGCGGCGAGAGGGATCTACATCAAGGTAGGTCGTTTCGACCAACCGGCACCGGCGCCTCGCTTTTCGACGACGCCTTCATCGGTTCAGGGCCCCGCCGGAGCTGAGCCCATTTCAGCAGCCGAGATCCTCGATGGGTGGCGGAAATAGTTGTTTTAGTTGCTCATGTCTCGCGCAGCCGCGCTCAGGATCGCGTCAAGTAAGCCTGGAAAACGTTCGTCGATTTCGCGGCGGCGCAGTTGCATCAGGCGCATGGTCCCGACAATGCGGAAGCGAACGATGCCGGCCTTACGCAATTTCGCGAAGTGATACGAAAGATTGGATTTGCTGCTGAGCGTTTGGAAGGTGCTGCAACGCAATTCGTTCCCAGGGCCGGCATGCGCCAAGTGACAGACGATAACGAGTCGCAGGGGCTCGCTCAGGCAGTCGAGCAACGGCGCAAGCCGGATCTGCTCGGAACTCGGATGCCATGGCAAACGGGGCATGCGGCGTATCAGTCAGAATGAGATGATCGCAGGCCTAACGACTGGTGACGCTCTCGTCGCCCATCAGGTATGCAATCTCAATATTGCACGATCGTGCGAATTATTCTAGGCCTCCGCTACAAAGGAGTGGTTGATGAAGATAGTTGTGCCGGTAAAGCGGGTGGTCGATTACAACGTCAAGGTCCGCGTCAAGGGCGATGGATCGGGCGTTGAACTCGCCAACGTCAAGATGTCGATGAACCCGTTCGACGAAATC
>NZ_JALBHA010000239.1:0-9236 GCF_023006445.1 Bradyrhizobium sp. SHOUNA76 | reverse complement strand
CACCCGCTCGCGCGCCTCCGACACCGCCTTGTCCGGAAGGCCGACGATGGCGAAGGCCGGCAGGCCGGGCGCCACCTGTACCTGCACGTCGACCGCGCGGGCCTCGATCCCCTCAAAGGCGACGGTAGAAACCCGCTGAACCATGCTCAAACCAGCCTGCCCCTCTCGCACAATTAGGGGTAGCAGAGCCCGGCGCTCTCCGCAAGAACAATACGGGAACGATCCCCGGAGGGTCGACGAAGCCTAACCGTTCGTAAACGCCAAGCCGACACTACGCCTCGAATGCCGGCTTCTGTCCTCAGCACATTCCAACGAATGTCCGCTACTCCTAGGGCTGCGGGATGGGCCGTGGTCAACGGGTGAACAATTCAAATGCTAGCAAATCGCCGGAGAAGCGAACGTCGGATGTGCACCCGGCTCGCCAAGATCCATTTTGGCGCGGGGTCGCTGCCGCGGGACTGCACGATCACCGATATCTCGGATGGCGGTGTGAAAGTGGTGGCGGAATTTTTGGAAGTGCCGCCGCAATTCACCATCATCTTCGCGCCCGACTATTCCCGGCAATGCCGCCTGCGCTGGCGCATCGGCTGCGAGTTCGGCGCCGAATTCACCGACTAGGGTCCTTGGGAAGCGCGTCCTTAACGGGACTTTAGCGTTAATCGGTAAGCATCTCTGATCAGTTGCCGAGTGATCAGAGTATGTCCAAGCGTTCGTCCCTCGCCTTTCCTGCGGCGAGATTGCTGCTTCCCGCCCTCCTGGTGCTCACCCTCGGCGGTTGCCAGACCGCCGGCATCGAGGACGTGACCGGCGCGCTCGGCGTCAGATCGGAAACGGCTGTTAAGGCCGACCCCACGCCGGACATGGACGCTTTGCGCGAGCGTTATCGCGCCAAGCCAGGTGATCCCGACATTGCGCTCGCCTACGGCAAGGCGCTGCGCGAGAGCGGCCAGCGCGCGCAGGCGGTCGCGGTGATGGAGCAGGCCGTGCTCGGTCATTCCAGCAACAAGGCGCTGCTCGCCGGCTATGGCCGAGCGCTCGCCGACAACGGTAATTTCCAGCAGGCCTTCGACGTCCTCGGCCGCGCGCATTCGCCTGAGGATCCCGATTGGCGCATCCTGTCGGCGCAGGGCGCGGCGCTCGATCAGCTCGGCCGCAACGAGGAAGCGCAGCAATATTACGCCGCGGCGTTGAAGATCGTGCCGAACGAGCCGACCGTGCTGTCCAATCTCGGCCTGTCCTATATGCTGCAAAACAATCTGTCGAAGGCCGAACAGGTGCTCGGCCGCGCTTATCAGCGCAATCAGAACGATGCGCGGGTCCGCGCCAATCTGGCGCTCGTGCTGGGATTGCAAGGCCGCGAGGCCGAGGCCGAAATCCTCGTGAAGGCCGATCTGCCGCCCGATCAGGCCGCCGCAAAGGTCACTGCGCTGCGGCAGCTGCTGGCGAAGAAGCAGCAACGGGCGGACAAATAGCCCACGCGCATAGATCCTCTTCTGATGCGTTTTCCTGACGCGAACCGATATCCACTTCGCCCGAAAAGGCCTCAGGCCCTACGACGCCTTGCGATGCGGGGCTGATCCGCGCCCAGGCCTGCCCTTCAGCTTCTTCAGCAGCGGCGCGAGCAACGAGCGCTTCGGCTTCTTCACCTCGCCGCGGCCGGCGAGACGGTTCGCCATGTTCTGAAACAGCTCGGTGGTGCGGTGATTCTTGGAGACTTCCGCGATCATCTGGCCGTTATTGGCCGCAGTCGAAAACAGTTTCGAATCGAACGGGATCACCGCGATCGGCTGGCTCTCCATGGTCTTGGCGAACGCCTTGACCTCGATCTCCGCGCGCTTGTGCATGCCGACCTGGTTGAGGCAGTACAGCGGCGGCCGGTCGTTCGGTCGCGCTGCTTTCAGCACGCTCAGCATGTTCTTGGTGTTGCGCAGATTGGCGAGATCGGGCTCGGCGACGATTACGATGTCGTCGGCATTCACCAGCGCGCGCCGCGTCCAGCCGGACCATTGGTGCGGGACGTCGAGCACGATGCAGGGGGTGGTCATGCGTAGCGTGTCGAATATGGCGTCGAAGGCTTCGGCGCCGAAATCGTAGACGCGGTCGAGGCTGGCAGGCGCAGCGAGGAGGCTGAGGCGCTCGGTGCATTTGGAGAGCAGGCGCTCCATCAGCGCCGTGTCCGGGCGGTCCTGCGACAGCACTGCGTTGGCGATGCCCTGCACCGGGTCCTGGTTGTAATCGAGGCCCGCGGTGCCGAAGGCGAGGTCGAGGTCGATGACGACCGAATCGAGCGAAAGGTCGCGGGCGATGGTCCAGGCCACGTTGTGCGCCACGGTGGAAGCGCCGACGCCGCCCTTGGCGCCGACCACCGCGATGACGCGGCCGGTGATGATGGCCTCGGAGGCCGAGAACAGGCTGCAGATCGAGCGGACGACGTCGAGCGTTTCGACCGGTCCGACCACATAATCGTTGACGCCTCGGCGCACCAGCTCGCGATAGGGCGCGGTGTCGTTGGGATTGCCGATCACGACCACGCGCGTGCCGGGGTCGCAGACGCCGGCGAGGTCGTCCAATCCCTCGAGGATGTCGCGCGTGCCGTCGGATTCGATCACGATCACGTTCGGCGTCGGCATCGTCTCATAGACTTCGATCGCTGCGGCAAGGCCGCCGTCCTTGGCGGTGAGATGCGCCTTGGCGAGCCGGCGGTCCTGCCCCGCCGCGGTCACCGCGGCGAGCGTCTTCTCGGTCTCGCAAAAGGCCTGCACCGAGATGCGAGGAACCGGCGCAATGTGTTCCTCGGGGTGCTGCGGATCGTCCGCGTCTTCGTCGTGGAGGCGTGTCATTTGCCGGTATCGCTGAGTTTGGCCTTGTCGGAGTCGGGTGAGGGGGTCGCGATCGGCGTGCCCTTGCGGTAACGTTCGAAAGCGATGTCGCGTCGCGCGGTATAGGCGGGGGTCTCGGCGCGCGGCTGCTCGAGATCGGCGGGGTTGTCGATCATCGCCGCAAGATTGCGCTGGCTGGCGCAGCCCAGGTTGAAATAGGGCCGGTTCTCGTTGTAGCCGGGATCGAGGATGTTGGGTCCGACGTCCTCCGGCCACAGCCCGCAGGGGCCGGCGACCGCGGCAATCCTGGAATAGCTCAGACGGATGGTGGGCAGCAGCCCGGGATCTTCAGGGCGATAGGGATGCTGAACGATGGCCCGCGACGGCACGCCGCCGGATGCGAGCACGGATCGGATCTCGCGATAGGTCGCGGCCGCCGCGCGCGAATTCGCGCTGTCGACGGGGACGTCGACGACGACGGAGCCGGTGCCTTCGCGCACCCAGTCCCTTGCGATGCCCGCGACGTCCGAATGCTGCGCGGCCGAGAGGCCACCCCTCGCCTTGCCGACGAAGATCACGATCGACTTCTTGCCTTCCTGGACCGCGATCGGATGACGCTGGCGATAGTCGGTCGGCACCGTCTGGGTGACGATCTCGCCGGTGGTGTTGCAGGCGCCCAGCATGACGGAGAGGCCCGTCAGTGCCAGCGCGATCCTTAAGCTGCGACGTCGATCGGCTGATGTTGTCGTCATCGTCCCCTCTAGCCCCGTTTCTTGTCCGGTCCCCAAACCGTCCGTCTCAGTCGATGATGAAGCCGAAATCACCCGGCGTGCCGGCGATCGGATCGACACGGCGCGCGATGCCGTAGAGACGGTTCATGCGGCCGAGCAGCGCCGACTGCGCGTCCGAGGCCGGCGCGAAGCCGTCGTCGGGCCGTGCCAGTTCTTTCTGGGCGACCGCGCGCACCACATAGGGTGTCACGATCACCATCAGCTCGGTCTCGTTGTTGACGAAGTCCTGGCTGCGGAACAGCGCGCCGATGATCGGCACCTGGTCGACGCCGGGCAGGCCGTTGATGGCCTGCTTGGTCTTCTGCTGGATCAGGCCGGCCATCGCCATCGAGCCGCCCGAGGGAATTTCCAGCGTGGTCTCCGCGCGGCGGGTCTGGATCGAGGGGATGGTGATCGAGTTGCTCGAGTTCGAGGACACCGCCTGCGTCAGCGTGATCGCGTTCGTATTCGACAGCTCCGAGACCTCGGTCATCACGCGCAGGCTGATGCGGCCTTCTGCGAGCACGACCGGAGTGAAGTTCAGGGAGATGCCGAACTTCTTGTAGGTGACCTGGGTGGTACAGACGTGGGTGACGGGATCGCAGGAATAGCCTGCGGGAATCGGGAATTCGCCGCCGGCGATGAAGGTGGCGGATTCGCCTGAGATCGCGGTCAGGCTCGGCTCGGCGAGCGTGCGCATGACGCCGGCGCTTTCCATCGCGCGCATGGTGGCGCTGACGGTGGCGAAGCCCTTGGCGAGGCCGGCGACGCCGAGCCCGTTGCTGCCGACGATCGGTCCGCCCGAGACCGAGAACGGATTGGAATTGTTGAAATTCACCACCGCCGTGCCGGCATTCAGGCTGGCGCTGAGATCGACGCCAAGCTGCTTGACGATGTCGCGGCGCACTTCGCCGACGACGACCTTGAGCATCACCTGATCGCGGCCGCGCACGACGATGTTGTTGACGACCTTGTCCGAACCGCCGACCAGCTTGGCGGCGACGTCGCCGGCCTGCTGTGCCTCGACCGGGCTCGACACCGATCCGGTCAGCATCACGCTGTCGCCGACGCCTTCGATCTGCACGCCGGGCAGGGACTGGCGAAGGGCCGCGCGCATGCCGTTGAGATCGCGCTTGACCGCGATGTCATAGGCGGCGACCTGCTGGCCGTCGGCGGTGAAGAACACGACGTTGGTCTGGCCGACCTGGCCGCCGATGATATAGGCGCGCTGGGCCGAGCGGATGACCGCATTGGCGATCTTGGGATCGGCCACCAGCACGTCCTTGACCTCGCGGGGCAGGTCGATGACGACGGATTTGCCCACGCCAAGCGAGAGAAAACGCGACCTCGCGGGCGCGATCGTCGCGACCGACGATACCTCGAGGTCCGGAGCCTGCATCGGCGCCTGGTCACCGACCGGCGCATCCGCGGCGCTGACGCAGTCGGGGGCTGCGAGCAGCCCCAGCATCAGCATCGTCCCCGCCAAGAACGAGCGTGCGCGCTTCCCCCGAATGCGCAGGCCCGTCCGATCATCCCCGTCCTTCATGCTTTCCCCACCATCACTTCTGTGACGTCAATTGCCGCGCCTGCACCCCGTAGCGGATCACGTTGACGCCGTCGGAACGCTTGGCCGCCTGTTCCTCGACCGGACTCTCCACGGCCTTGGCATCGACGATGCTCCGCAGCGCGAGCTGGAGCGTGCCGCCCTGGCGCGCGGCCGACAGCGTGGCGACCTGGTCGGGCTTGAGCTCGAGCGTGACGGTCTTGCCGATCACGGCGTTCTGGCCGTCTTTTTCCTTCGGCGCCTGGTCGATCGCGAGCACGCGGATGTTGCTCAGGATGACCTCGGACAGGATGAGGTCGTTGCCGCCGCTGGCGCCATCGGGATTCTTCAGGCGACGGGTCAGGACGATGTCGACGTGGTCGTTCGGCAGAATGAAGCCGCCGGCGGCGGTCTCGGCTGAAATCTCGGTAGAGACGGCGCGCATGCCCGACGGCAGGATAGCGGCCATGAATCCGGAGCCTTCGGCCTTGACCAGCTTCTGCTCGCGGATCGGCTCGCCCTGCATCAAGGGGACGCGCGCGATCGAGCCGGCGATCTGCGTTTGGGCTTCGGGCCTGTTGTCACGGCGGATGAAGGCGCTGCTCGCAGTCGCCGCCGGCCAGGTCTGCCATTGCAGATCTTCGGGCTTGAGCGCCTGGCCGAGCTGGATATCGTTCTTGGCGATGAGGACTTCGACCGTCGGCAGCTTCTCGGCGACAGGCACAGCGGGCGCGGGCGCATTCTGATAGCCGCTCGCCAGATACGCAGCGACGCCGCCGGCGGCCAGCGCGATGACGAGAACGACGATGCGTGCGGTGTTCATACGCTTTTACTCATACGCGGGGCACTCGAACCGCATCTGGCGTGTTCCCCCGTGCCGATGAGTAGGGAGTAAAAGTATAAGGGGTGTTGCGAGGCCGAACGCGATGACCAGCCACGATGCTGGTTCTCGGCAGATGGTGAACGCGGCGTTATTCCGTCGGCCAGCGGCCCCGTAGTTTCACCCAGTGCGCGGTGCGCGCGTGGACGCGGCGCATCATGGTGAATGGGTGGTTAGTGATGGGTGGTGCGAGCGTGCCAAGCAACTGCGATGACAGTCGCAGTCCGTCATCCTGAGGTGCGAGTGGCGCGATGCAAAGCATCGCGCCGGGAGCCTCGAAGGATGCGTGGCCCCGATGCTTCCGCGCTGCGATCAGCTGGGCCGTCGCCCTTCGAGAGCCGCTGAAGAAGCGGCCACCTCAGGGTGACGGTGATGGAGCGAGTTAAAGGCGATAGGCGGCTACTTCTTCCGCTTCTGCTCGATGACGTCCCAGACCTTCGCCGCAACGTCGGGGCCGCCGAGCTTTGCAATGGCGCGGATACCCGTGGGCGATGTCACGTTGATCTCGGTGAGGTTGCCATTGATGACGTCGATGCCGACGAACAACAGGCCGCGCTCGCGCAAGGCCGGGCCGACCGTGGCGCAGATTTCGCGTTCGCGCGGCGTGAGCTCGGTCTCCTGCGCCGCGCCGCCGCGCACCATGTTGGAGCGGAGGTCATCGGCGGCCGGCACGCGGTTCACCGCGCCCGCGAACTCGCCGTTGACCAGGATGATGCGCTTGTCGCCGTGCTTCACCTCGGGGATGAACTGCTGGATCACCCACGGCTCCCTGAACGTCACCGAGAACATGTCGAACAGCGAGCCGAAATTCATGTCCTGCGGCATCACGCGGAACACCGCCGCGCCGCCATGGCCGTGCAGCGGCTTCATCACGACGGCACCATGCTTGTCGCGAAACGCGTTGATCTCATCTAAGTCGCGCGAGATCAGCGTCGGCGGCATCAGCTGCGGGAAGTTCATCACGAACAGCTTTTCCGGCGCGTTGCGCACCGAGGCGGGATCGTTGACGACAAGCGTCTTCGGATGGATGCGCTCGAGCATGTGCGTCGAGGTGATGTAGGCGAGATCGAAGGGCGGATCCTGGCGCAGCAGCACCACGTCGAAGCCGTTCAGCGCCTCGCGCTTCGGCTCGCCGAGGGTGAAATGATTGCCGGGCTCGTCGCGCACGGTCAGGAGCTGGACGGGAGCCACGATCTCCTCACCGACCATCGAGAGCTTGTCGGGCGTGTAATAGGACAGGCCATGGCCGCGCTTCTGCGCCTCCAGGAGCAGCGCAAAGGTGGAATCGCCCTTGATGTTGATGCGGGCGATGGGGTCCATCTGGACGGCGACGTTCAGTTTCATGGTCTGCCTTTCAGGTCGAGGCGTCGAATGCCGCCAACACATGGCGCGGAAGTGAGCGCGGCGCAATCAGCATGGCGTCGAATCGCAATTCGAATTCGGCATGCTCGGGATGCGCTACGAGCCAGCCTTGCGCGGCGTCGATGATGCGCTGCTGCTGGCGCGGCGTCACGGCGAAGGCGGCATCGTCCAGCGTCGCCCGCGCCTTGACCTCGACGAACGCGATCAGATTGCGGCGGCGCGCCACGATGTCGATCTCGCCATGCGCCGTGCGGTAGCGCTTTGCGAGGATGCGATAGCCCTTCGCCATGAGATAGGCGGCGGCACGGCTCTCGGCCGAGATGCCGGTGTGGAATGCGGCAACGCGCTCGGGCGAGGCGATCTTTGGTTCCCTCGGGATCTCAGGCTTCGCCATCGCCGCCCCGCGAATCTTTTGCGAGCTCGAGTGCGCGGGCATAGATCTCGCGGCGCGGCCGTCCCGAGAGCGCGACCGCATGCGCAACGGCATCCTTTACGCTGTGCCTGGCAAGCTGCTCGCGCAAGAGACCGTCCAGCGCAGCCGGCGTCAGCACCTCGGAGTCGGCCGCCGGCGGAGCGATCACCAGCACGAATTCGCCGCGCGTTTCCAGCGCATCAGCATCGCGCGCGAGCTCGGCCAGCTTCGCGCGCGAAATCTCCTCATGCAGCTTCGTCAGTTCGCGGCAGATCGCGGCCTCGCGCGTGCCCATGATCTCGGCGAGTTCAGTGAGCGTATCCTGCACCCGGTTGCCGGATTCAAACATCACCAGCGTCGCATCGATGCGGGCGAGCTCGGCAAGGCGCGCGCGGCGCGCGGCGGATTTCGCCGGCAAAAAACCCTCGAAGAAGAAGCGGTCGGTCGGCAGCGCCGCCACCGACAAAGCGGCGAGCACCGAGGACGGGCCCGGCAGCGCGTACACTGCATGGCCGGCAGCACAGACCTCGCGCACCAGCTTGAAGCCGGGATCGGAGATCAGCGGCGTGCCGGCGTCGGACACCAGCGCGATCGAGCCGCCCCGTCCCAGCGCCTCCAGGATCTTTGGCCGCGCGGCTTCCGCATTGTGCTCGTGATATTGCTTGAGCGTTGCTGCGATGGCGTAGCGCTCGGTCAGGCGCCGTGTGATGCGGGTGTCCTCGCAGGCGATGACGTCGACCCCGGCGAGGGTCTGGAGCGCCCGCAGCGTGATGTCGCCGAGATTGCCGATAGGGGTCGCGACCAGATGCAGGCCCGCAGCCGCCTTCGGCGCCGCGAGCCGATGGGCATCGATGGAGAAACCGCGCGAGGCGGCGTCTTGAGCTTCAGGCGTATTTATCGGGGCCGGCTTTGCGCGCATAATGAAGTCAACTTAGGCACGATCCGCAGGGCTGGGAACCGGCTCCTGGAAAAAGATCGCGCCGAGGTGAGGGGTGAGGAACGGACGGGAATGTGATCGATCAGGATCACGTCGAGAGGGAGTGAGGGCCCTCGCGCCATATTCGCGACGGAAACACCGCCTTGATGCTGCGTAAGCGACGGCGAACAGTTGCCGGGACGGAAAGGCGGCCGCGTTAAGCGGCCATTATCCTTTTGTTTCGGTTAACTATTTGCCGACAATATGCCTGAATCCGCGGCTTGTGTCGTGGAAAGAATGTGATGACCGGCCGGCGAGAAGGCGGGTCAGAAGAGAAGCTGCCATGGTGGGCCCGCGTTATCCAAAGTCTCCCGTTCCGGGGCCCCGATCGTCGGGGGCGACCCGAAGGAGCGCGCTCGGCCTGTTGCTCGGGGCACCCCTGCTGTCGGCCTGCGCCGGCGTGCAGCAGAGTCTGAGCCAGTTCTCCAACCCGTTCAGCAGCTCCTCCGCGCCGCCGGCCCAGCCGGCCGGCCC
>NZ_JALBHA010000238.1:0-9249 GCF_023006445.1 Bradyrhizobium sp. SHOUNA76 | reverse complement strand
CGTGGTCGGCCGGTCGCCGCCGGGCTTGGATTCCGCGGGCGTCTTGCCCTGATCGTCGGATGGTGTGCCCTGGAGCGGCGGTGTTGCCTGCGCCAGTTCCATCCGGCTCTGGGCTCGGATTTGCGCCAGCGACATCCCCGACACCACGACGCCTGCTGCGAACAGCGAACAGGCGATCATGAGGTCGCGTTTCAGTCTGCGCTTGTCATATTGGCCGGGCATGTCGATCACCGCCTTTGTCCGCGGGATCAACGAATTTGGCCAGTTGCGGTTCCGTGGCCGGCAAGACGGGAACCGAACCCCTGCGCGCCAAAACGCCGCGCTCACTCGGTGGTGCTGACTTCCCAGGTGGCGTGGCGCACGCCGGGCAGATGCTGGAGATCCGTCGCCACCGCGTTCAGTTCGTTCGGATCGACTGCTGTCGCGACCAGCTTTGCGACGACCTCGATCAGATCGTCCCCTGTCTCGACCACGTCGATATCGGCCACCGGATACTTTGCGCCCTCGAGCTTCTCGACGAGACGGTCGCGCATGTCGGGCAAGGCGTCGGCGGCAACCGCGAGCTTGAAATAATAGGTCGCCTCCAGCGCCTTCTCGTTGAGCGGGATGCGGTTGATGGCGTTGACCAGCGGGCGCAGCATCGTGTTGCCTGCGATGACGAACACGGTCAGCGCCGCGGCCTGCGCGATCATGTCGGCCCCAGCGCAGGAGCCGACCGCGGCCGAGGCCCACAGCGTCGCAGCGGTATTGAGGCCGCGGACGTCCATGCCCTGCTTCATGATGACGCCGGCCCCTAAGAAGCCGATGCCCGAAACGACATAGGCAATCACCCGCACCGCGCCATCGGCACCGTCCAGCTGCATGGCGAGATCAACGAAAGCGGCGGCGCCGACCGCGACCAGCACATTTGTGCGCAGGCCCGCGGTGCGCTGGCGATATTGCCGCTCCGCGCCGATCAGCGTGCCCAGCACAAAGGCCGTGGTCAGGCTGACCAGCGTGTCCGCGAAGTCGGCAAGCTGGAAGGTGGTCAAAAACCGCATGTGTTCGCGCCGCCGTCTCAGAGATGCGGTAGGGTGGGCAAAGGCGCGCTCTTCGCGCGACGTGCCCACCATTTTTGTTTCTCAGAGAGATGGTGGGCTCGGCGCAAGTGCGCCTTTGCCCACCCTACGGCCGGAACCATGACAGATTAAAGCTCCAGCAGGCCGCCGTCCCCATTTTCATCGGCAAACGCCAGCAGCGTGCCTTTCGCATTCCAGGCCATCGCGGCCACAGGCGGGGTGCCGTTGCGGCGGACGAGGATCTCCGCGCCGTCCTCCAGCCGCACCATCAGCACGGTGCCGTCGCTGTAGCCGGCGGCGAGGATGTCGTTCTTCGGATGGCAGGCGACCGCCGCCACGCGCGCCTGCAGCGGTGCGAGCATCGCGGGCTCCTTGCCCATCGGACCGTCCTTGCTGCCGAACGGCCATATGATGACAGTGTCGGCACCCGAGGTCGCCAACCCCTTGCCGCCCGCGCTCCAGGACATCGAGCGGACGCGGCCGGGATAGCCTGTCATGCGCATGTGCCTGTTGTCGGCGAGCCGCCAGCCGTGCAACGCCGCCTCGTGCATCGTCGTGACCAGGAACTTGTTGTCCGGGCTGAAGGTGACGCCGAGATGCGAGCCGGCCCAGGGCAGGAATTCGGCTGATCCTTCCATGTTCGGAAACCACAGCGTCGCGCCGTTGTAATGCGCGATCGCAAGCCGCAGCCCCTTCGGCGCAAACGCAAGGCCGCCAACGGTCGAGGGCACCTCGAGCGACTTCTCCTCGGTCTTGCCGCTCTTGACGGTCGCGATCTTGCCGGCTGACCAGGCGAAGGCGCCGTCGGCGTGCACCGCCACGGCGTCGATCCAGCGCCGCTTCGGATCGGTGGCAAGAAGTGTCACCTCGCCCTTGGCGTCGAGCGAAACAACCTTGCCGTCGTCGCCGCCCATGACGAGACGCTTGCCGTCACTTGCGGTCGAGAGAATGCCGCCGCTGTGCACGGCGACATTGGTGATCTCGCCCTTGGCGTCGACGAACACGACGTTCTCCTCGCCGCCGACGAAGGCGGCGCGAGCGCCAAGGAAATGCACCGAGGTCACGCCCATGCCGAGCGCAACAGGCTTGACGCGGTCGGTGACGGAAACGATCGAGGCGGAATCGGGGGCCGGCGTAAACTCTTTCATCACGAGACGATGCAGCTCTCAAAACCCTTGCGGATCGCCTCTTCCGGCAATTCGCGGCCGATGAAGACGAGGCGGCTCTCGCGCGGCTCGCCCTCCTTCCACTTCCGCTGGTGGTTGCCCTCCAGCATCATGTGGACGCCCTGGAAGACGTAGCGGTCGTCATCGTCGTGGAAGGCGAGGATGCCCTTGGAGCGCAGGATCTTGCCGCCCTCGACCTGCACCAGGTTCTGGAGCCAGGGCATGAACACGTTGGGATCGAGCGGCTTGTCGGTCTTGAGCGACAGCGACTGCATGTCCTCGTCGTGATAGTGCTTCAGGCCGTGGCCGTGATCATGGTGGTGATGGTCGTGGCCATGGTGGTGATGATCATGGTCGTGGTCATGATCGTCGGCCTCGAGAAAATCGGGCTCGATGTCGAGGATGCGGTCGAGGTCGAAGGCGCCGCGATCGAGCACGTCGGCCAGCGCGACCGAGCAACGCTCGGTGCGATGGAGTTTCGCATAGGGGTTGATGCCGCGGATGCGGGCCTCGACCTCAGCGAGCTCGCCCTTGCTCACGAGATCGGTCTTGTTCAAAACGATGACGTCGGCAAAGGCGATCTGGTTCTTGGCCTCGGGCGCATCCTTGAGCCGGTCGGACAGCCATTTGGCATCGGCGACCGTCACGACCGCATCGAGGCGGGCGTTCTTCTGCACGTCCTCGTCGACGAAGAAGGTCTGAGCGACAGGCGCGGGATCGGCAAGGCCGGTGGTCTCGACGATGATGGCGTCGAACTTGCCCCTGCGCTTCATCAGGCCGTCCATGATGCGGACGAGGTCACCGCGCACCGTGCAGCAGATGCAGCCGTTGTTCATCTCGAACACTTCCTCATCGGCGCCGATGATGAGGTCGTTGTCGATGCCGATCTCGCCAAATTCGTTGACGATGACGGCGTATTTCTTACCGTGGTTCTCCGACAGGATACGGTTCAAAAGCGTGGTCTTGCCGGCGCCGAGATAGCCGGTCAGGACGGTCACGGGAATTTTGGAGGAGGTCGCTTCAGACATAAGAACTCCGACATCAGGCTTGTTCGCGCGACGCGAGGCGGGTGGCCCCTGCCCTAGTGGTCAAGCGCGCTGGTCAGCGCCTTTATATTGTGCCTGACCATGTCAATGTAAGTGGGTGCAGGCCCCTTTTCGCCTGTTAAACCGTCCGAAATCAGGGTCCCGCCGACCTTTGCGCCGGTCTCCGCCGCGATCCGCCGGATCAGGCGGTCGTCGCTGATATTCTCCAGGAACACGGCCGGGATTTTTTGGGCCTTGATCTGGCCGATGATGGCAGCGATGTCCCGCGCGCTGGGCTCGGTTTCGGTGGAGACGCCCAGGGGGGCGATGAACTGGATACCGTATTCGGCTGAAAAATAGCCGAAGGCGTCATGGGTCGAGATCACCTTGCGCCGTTCCGGCGGGATTTTGGCGATGGCCTCCCGGACCTCGCGGTCCAGCGTTTCGAGCTTTTCCAGATAGGCCTTGGTCTGGGCACCGAAGAATGGCGCGTCATCCGGACTGGCGGCAGCCAGCGCATTGGCGATATCAGTGACGTAGACCTTGGCGTTGGGGACCGATTGCCAGGCGTGGGGATCAGCGGCCGCCCCCAACTTCAGGGGCGTGATGCCGGCGCTCGCCGTCACGACCTTCGCCTTGCTGCCCGCAGATTGCACGAGACGCGGCAGCCAGCCCTCCAGCCCAAGCCCATTGACGATGACGAGCTTCGCCTCCGCGACCCGCTTCGCATCGGCTGGCGCCGCCGTGTAGACGTGGACGTCGCCGTCGGCACCGACCAGCGTCGTAACGCTGACCCGATCCCCCCCGACATTGCGGACGAAGTCGCCGAGGATCGAGAAGCTCGCGACGACGTCGAGCCGCTCCGCGGCATGGAGCGGCGAGGCGATCAGCAACAGCGCACAAAGCAGGATGATCCGCATCGTCACGCTTCCAGATGCCGGCCAGGAAACAATTGCTGGACGATACCGCCGACGCGGCCGAACAGGACGGAGACGATGTAGAGCACCGTCGCCACCAGAATGACCGCGGGACCTGACGGCACACGGGTCTGGAACGACAGCACGAGGCCAGCATAGCCCGAGACCGCGGCAGCAACGACAGCGATGCAGATCATGACGGTGAGATCACGCGACCAGAACCGCGCGATACCAGCCGGCAGGATCATCAGCCCGACCGCAAGCAAGGTGCCGAGGGCCTGAAAGCCGTTGACGAGGTTGATCACGACGAGCGCAAGGAAGGCGAGATGCGCAGGACCGCCGGCACGGCTGACGGTCCGCAGGAACAGGGGGTCGACGCTCTCGATCACCAGCGGGCGGTAGATCACGGCGAGCACCAGCAGCGTCACGGTGGCGTTGAAGGCCACCACCAGCAGCGTCTGGTCGTCCATCGCGAGGATGTTGCCGAACAGCACGTGCAGCAAATCGATATTGGTGCCCTTGATCGAGACGATGGTGACGCCGAGCGCCAGCGAGGCCAGATAGAAGGTCGCGAGCGAAGCGTCCTCCTTCAGCCCTGTCGAGCGCGCGACCACGCCGGCAAGGATCGCCACCGCAAAGCCGGCGATCAGGCCGCCCGCCGTCATCGCAAACAGATTGAGGCCGGAGAGCAGGAAACCGACCGCGGCTCCGGGCAGGATCGCATGCGCCATGGCGTCGCCGACGAGGCTCATCCGCCGCAGCATCAGGAACACGCCAATCGGCGCGCCGGCCAGCGACAGGGCGATCACGGCGGCAAGCGCCCGCCGCATGAACTCGAATTCGGTGAACGGGCCGATCAGCGCGTCATAGACCATCTGTGATCACGCCGCCCGCGAGCGTCCGTCCTCGGCGCAGGCCGTGGCACTGTCGTCAAAAGCCTCGCACATGCGCATCGCGACGAGCAGGTTCTCCGGCGTCAACACCTCCGCCGTCGGTCCCCATGCCACGGGGCCACGCGCCAGCACCAGCGTCTGGCTGAAATGGTTGCGCACCATCTCCATGTCGTGCAGCGCGGCGAGCACGGTGCGGCCCTCTCCTTGCCACTGCTTCACGAGCGCGAGCAGATCGGTCGTGGTCTTGCTGTCGATGGCGTTGAAGGGCTCGTCGAGCACGATGAGCGCAGCATCCTGAAGCAGCACGCGTGCGAACAGCACGCGCTGCATCTGGCCGCCCGAGAGGGTGCCGATCGGGCGGTTCTCGAAACCATTGAGGCCAACGGACGCGATCGCGCGCAAGATCTTCCCTCGCGCGGCCTTGCCGATGCCGCCAAACAGGCCGGCGTCGCGCCACAACCCGGTGCCGACGAAATCGAACACCGAGATCGGAAAGCTGCGGTCGATCTCCGCACTCTGCGGCAGATAGGCGATGTCCCTGCTATCAAGCCCGCCGAGATGGATGCTGCCGTCGAGGGGCTTGAGGATGCCGACGATGCCGCGCAGCAGGGTCGACTTGCCCGCGCCATTCGGGCCGATCACGGCGACCAGCGCGCCTCGTGCGACCTCGCCGTTGAGATGGTGCACGGCCGGGTGCCGGTCGTAACCAAGCGTGACGTTGCGGAATGCTAATTGTGCCACGGTCACCTCATCGCCAGGAAGACCACGCCCCAGAGCACGGCACAGACGGCGAGCGCGGCCACAACGCGCGCGGCCATGGTCATGCGCAGGATCGACCAGGGTGCCGCCTGGGCAGGATGCGGCGAGGCCGCATCGTGGACATGGGCGTGGGTGTGGTCGTGCCCATGCGAATGGCCGTGGTCATGGGAGTGACCTTGGGAATGGCCATGAGCATGGTCTTGATGGCGGGCGTGGGACGCGGCGGGAACCATGCCAAGACGTTATATTATAACATTACGCCTGTCCACGACCGCTGGCGTCATTCCGGGACGATGAAGCTGACATCAAAAGACGTTCACACCTGTCACGGCTTGCCGATCACCATCGCGATGCCGGCCGCCACGAAGGGGAATGGCACCGATACGGCGCAGCGGAACCAGACGAAACGGGCCGGCATGAACGGGATCTCCCACAGGATCACCCGCTGGAAGGCAAACAGGGCCCACGCGACGACGTAGGCGACCACCTGGGGCACCCCGCCGCCCGACTTCAGCGCCACCGTGCCGATCGAGAAGCCGATGACAGGTCCGCCCGGCGTGGCGGCACCGGCGACCACGGCGGATGCGACCCCGAGCCAGCCGCTGTCCGGCCCGAGCCAGCCTGTGATCACCTCCTGCGGGATGATGGCGGCGATGTAGCCGGAACCGATCACACCGAGCGCGATCCGCGGCACGATATTGATGAAATCCATCGAACCTTCGCGCAGTGAGGCCTTGAACACGGCCGGGCTGCGGCGGAAGGCGATCAGGCCGACGCCGAGGACCGAGCCCCACAGCAGGATGTCGATCAGAAGCGCCGCACTCACGTCTCGTCGCCCCTCCGCTCGGGCTTCGGATACATCCTGACGTAGACGAAGCGGCCGAGCGCGCCGGCGAGCACCGGCAGCGGCAGCGAGATGAGAATCCGCCACAGCGTGAAATCGGTGCCCATGATCGGGATTTCCCAGGCCACCGCCCGACCATAGCCAATCAGGGTCCAACTCACGACCATGGCAATGGTGGCGCCGAAATCGGCACCGACGGCGAGCAGCGCGCTCGCCACGGGATAAGCGGTGAAGGGACCGCCGGGCAGGATCGCGCCGAAGGCGGTGCCGATCAGTAGACCCATCAGCCCGGATTTCGGCCCGAGCGAGCGCGAAACCTTTTCGTGCGGCAGGATTTCCGAGATGAAGGCCCCGAGCAGGCAGCCCGCCAGCACGCGCGGCAGGATGCCTGAGAACAGCGAGAGATCGTGGGTCAGGATGTCGAGAACGCCGTCGGTACCGTCACGCCGCCAGACCAGCGTCGCGCTCACCGCCACCAGCGCGGCAATGATGATGGTCGACCAACCGATCGGCTTGCGGACTCGTCCCGGCCGCGGCTCGGACTCCGCGTCCTCGGCAGGCGCCGGGTTCTTCGGGGAAGGTTCTGACAACGGGTGTGGGTCGGCTCGAGGGTGATGCCCATCCTGATTAAGGGCACCACCGACACCATGCAAACAGTACAATGACAGACCCGTGCGCGCGCCGCGCAGGGCAATTCCGCACAGCAAAAAGGCGGCCGCTGATGCGCCCGCCTCTTTGTCATTCCGGGGCGGCGCGTCAGCGCCGAGCCCGGAATCCATCGGGCGTCAGCCCGAGTGGATAGATGGATTCCGGGGTCGCGCTTCGCGCGCCCCGGAATGACGGGTCCAGCTTACGCCTTCTCGAACAGGGACTCGACGTATTCCCAGTTCACGAGGTTCTCGACGAACGCCTTGAGATAATCAGGACGGCGGTTGCGATAGTCGATGTAGTAGGAGTGCTCCCAGACGTCGCAGCCGAGGATCGGGGTGGCGCCGTGCACCAGCGGATTCTCGCCGTTCGGGGTCTTGGAGATTTCGAGCTTGCCGTTCTTGACCTGGAGCCAGCACCAGCCGGAGCCGAACTGGCCGACGCCAGCCGCCTGGAAGTCGGTCTTGAACTTCTCGAAGCCACCGAGGTCTTCGTTGATCTTCTTCTCGAGCTTGCCCGGCAGCTTGGTGCCGCCGCCATTGGGCTTCATCCAGCTCCAGAAGTGGATGTGGTTGTAGTGCTGGCCGGCATTGTTGAACACCGCGGGGTTCTTGCCGAACGAGCCCTTGACGATCTCTTCAAGGGACTTGCCTTCCCATTCGGTCCCCTTGAGCGCGTTGTTGCCGTTGGTGACGTAGGCCTGATGATGCTTGTCGTGGTGGAATTCCAGCGTCTCCTTCGACATGAACTGGCCGAGGGCGTCATAGGCGTAAGAGAGTGGGGGCAGCGTAAAGGTCATGGGATGTTGTCCGCGACTGATGGGGAACTGGCTTAACGAGGACTCTTATAGAAGGTTCCAGGGCCGTTAAATACCGCCAATTTGCGAAAACGCGTGATGCGGCCGCTTGGCACGATTGCATAAAATCGGCGCAGACGGCGGACGATCACCCAGGCTAGGCCGGTCGCCGCAAAATATCATTGCCTTTGAAGCGGTTATGACAGAACGAATGCACCGCGAACCGAAGATGCAAGAGACGAAACCATGAGCGTTGAGATCGACATCCTGAACGGCGATGCCTCGTGGCCGATCGCGGAGCCGCTGCATCAGGCCGTTTGGGGACCGCATATGGTCGCCGGCAAGCCCTGGGCTCACGTCAAATGGGCCAATGCCGATCTGCGCGTGCTGATCGAGACGCCCGAAGACGGCCTGGTCTGCCATGTCGGCATCTACTTCCGCACCGTCACCTGGAACGGACAGAAGACGCATATCGGCGGCATCGGCGGGGTCTGCACCCGCGAAGACCGACGCGGCCGCGGCTACGCGACCCTGGCGATCGACGCGGCTGTGCACACCATGCGCGCCAACGAGGCGGTCCGCTTCGCATTGCTGTTCTGCGAGCCGCACAACACCGCGTTCTACGCGGCCCGGAGCTGGCTGCCATTCGAAGGCGAGGTCTATTGCGAGCAGCCGGAAGGGCGAATCCGGTTCACTCACATGGCGCCCTATGTCTTCAACATCGTCCGGGCGCCGACCTTGGGGACCATCGACCTATGCGGCCTGCCGTGGTGACCCCTGCGTGAGGTGAGGCTGCCGCTGGGGCCTACCTGCCCTTATAACATGTCGATCATCATCTAAAATTCCGTCCGGTGACAAATGACGATCGACGCCACCCTAGACGCCGCGCCGCCGCGTGCCCCGGTCGCCTCATCCATCGCCAGCCTGCTAACGGCGCCCATCCTGCCAACGCTGCTGCGGCTCGCGATTCCCAACATGCTCGCGATGGTCGGCAGCACGCTGGTTTCGATCGCCGAGACCTCCTATATCGGCCGGCTCGGCACCATTCCGCTCGCCGCGATCGCGCTGGTGTTTCCGTTCGCGATGCTGACGCAAATGATGAGCGCGGGCGCGATGGGCGGCGGCGTCTCCTCCGCGATCAGC
>NZ_JALBHA010000237.1:0-9272 GCF_023006445.1 Bradyrhizobium sp. SHOUNA76 | reverse complement strand
ATGAAGCGCTCGCCGCTGCCGTTGATCAGCGTCGCGCCTTCGCCGCGCAACGCCTCGGTGGCGAGCGGTGCGGGATCGCGTCCGATCCTGATGGCGGTCGGGTGGAACTGCACGAATTCGGGGTCCGCGATCACGGCCCCGGCGCGCGCCGCGATGGCGAGGCCGGATCCGCTGGCCTCAAGCGGATTGGTGGTAACGGCATAGAGATGTCCGATGCCACCGGTGGCGAGCACCACCGCGCGCGAGGCGAGCAGGAACGGCCTCGCCGACGTGTTGACGGCCTCGCGCAATTGAAGGCCGGCGACGGCACCGCCCTCGATCAAGAGGGCTTCGGCGACGACACCTTCGATGATGTGGATCGACGGCGTGCGGCGCACCGCTTCGCTCAAGGCCGCGATGATCGCCGCTCCAGCGCCGTCGCCCCGCACATGCACGATGCGCCGGGCGGAATGTGCGGCTTCGCGCCCCACGGCGAGCCTGCCTTCGAGATCGCGATCGAAAGGAACGCCATAGGCCAGAAGATCATGAATGCGCGGCGCGGCCTCGCGCGCGATCCCAATTGCGACCGCTGCGTCGACAAGGCCGCCGCCGACCGCGACGGTATCGGCGGCATGCGCTTCCGGCGTGTCGCCTTCGGCCACTGCCGCGGCGATGCCGCCTTGCGCCCATGCGGAGGATGCGCCCAGTCCGAGCGGCGCAGCCGAGATCAAGGTCACCGGCCGCGGCGCGAGCTTCAGCGCACAGAACAGTCCGGCAAGGCCGCCGCCGACGATGACGATTTCGTCGGTGCTGCGGGTGAGGTTGTGGATGTTGTTGGTCATGTGTTTCCTCTTGCTCATCTGTCGTCCCTGCGGACGCAGGAACCCATACGCCGCGGCGGAAGTTGTCTTGCGAAGCTGCTTGTTGCCTTTCTTCGCAACCACATCTCCCGGTGGTTATGGGTCCCGGATCTGCGCTGCGCTTGTCCGGGACGACATTGGTGTTTGCCGCTACATTTTCCCTTCAATTCTTCAGATTGATCATCCGCTCGACCGAACGCCGCGCACGCACCGCAAGCGCGGGATCGATCGTCACCTCATCGCGCAGCGTCAGCAGGCTCTCCAAGATGTTGGCGAGCGTGATGCGCTTCATGTGCGGGCAGAGATTGCAGGGACGCAGCATCTCCACGTCGGGCAGCTCGGCGCGGACATTGTCGGCCATCGAGCACTCCGTGATCATCACCAGCCGTCGCGGCCGCTTTTCGCGCACCCAGTTGATCATGTGCGCGGTTGAGCCGGTGAAGTCGGCTTCCGCCAGCACGTCCGGCGGGCACTCCGGATGCGCGATGATCTGCACCGAGGGATCGGCCTCGCGAAACTCGCGCAGTTCCTTGCCGGTGAAGCGTTCGTGCACCTCGCAGGCGCCCTTCCAGGCGATTATCTTCACGTCGGTCTTCGAGGCGACGTAGGTGGCGAGATAGCGGTCGGGCAGGAAGATCACGCTTGGCGCGCCGAGGCTCTCGACCACCTGCACCGCGTTCGACGAGGTGCAGCAGATGTCGACCTCGGCCTTCACCTCCGCCGACGTGTTGACGTAGGCGACCACGGGCACGCCGGGAAATCTTTCGCGGAGCAGGCGGACGTCCGCGCCGGTGATGCTGGCAGCGAGCGAGCAGCCGGCGCGCATGTCGGGGATCAGCACCGTCTTGTCCGGGTTGAGCAGCTTCGACGTCTCCGCCATGAAGTGCACGCCGCACTGGACGATGATGCCGGCCTTCACCTTGGTTGCTTCGACGGCGAGCTGAAGTGAATCGCCGCCGATATCGGCGACGCAGTGGAAGATCTCCGGGGACTGATAATTGTGCGCGAGGATCACCGCGCCCCGCGCGCGTTTCAGCTCGTTGATCGCCTGGATCGTCGGCGCCATCAGCGGCCACTCGATCGGCGGGATCACATGCTTCACACGCTCATAGAGTGGCGCGGTGGCGCGCGCGACCTCCGGCGTCCATGCCAGTGAGGGCGTTGGCAGCGCGGGTCCCGTTCGTGCCGGCGCGGCACGAGGGGAGGCGGTGACTTGGCCCTGGGGCCGGTTGGCAAAGTCGTCGGGCCCGTAAATTCCAGCGATCGGCATCGAAGCCTCCCTTGCAGATATCGTTTATACTCATAGTGAGCATATATGGGGCCCAATTAATCTGGCCGGACGGCCAGCAAATCGAGTCAAATATGCTCAGTATGAGCAAATCGAAGATAACACGCTCTGCTGAAGACCGCCAGATTCTTCCGCACACATTTCCGTCAAGCACGGGCTTGGCGGTCGGCGAGGCCAGATTGAAACGCAATGCTCCCGCGGCAGCTCCCCGTGGAATGCAACCGTTTTTGACTTGGGGTTTTCATGCAAGTGCATTAAATGGCATGTTCGCGGCCGCCGCTTTGCCAGTCCGCCAAAGACAGACGAGGACAACATGTCGACATCAGCGGGCGAACTTGCTCCGGCCTCACGTTCCTCCAACTGGCGCACTCCGGCGGTCATCATTCTCTGCGGTTGTGCGATCGGCATGCTCGGCTTCGGACCGCGCTCGGCGCTCGGCTTCTTCGTGCAGCCGATGAGTCACGAATTCTCCTGGGGCCGCGACGTGTTTGGCCTCGCGATTGCCGTGCAGAACCTGTTGTGGGGCTTGGGCCAGCCGTTCGCCGGTGCGGTCGCAGATCGTTTCGGCCTGTTCCGGGTGATGTGCGTCGGCGCTCTGCTCTATGCCGGCGGCCTGCTGTTGATGCGCTACTCCTCGACGCCGTTGTCGCTCAACCTCGGTGCGGGCGTCATGGTCGGTTTTGGTCTCGCCGGCTGCTCGTTCAATCTGGTGCTGTCGGCGTTCGCCAAGCTCCTGCCGGCCGAGAAGCGCGGCCTTGCGCTTGGTGCCGGCACGGCGGCGGGATCATTCGGGCAGTTCCTGTTCGCGCCGATCGGCGTCGCCTTGATCGACAATTTCGGCTGGCAGCAGGCGCTTTCCGTGTTCGGCTTCCTGATGTTGCTGATCATCCCGCTATCGCTGGCGCTCTCGACGCCGCGGGTTTCGCATGCGACGCACGCGACGCCCGCGGACGATCAGACCTTCACCAGGGCGCTTGCCGAAGCCTTCGGCCACCGCTCCTATGTGCTGCTGGTGCTCGGCTTCTTCACTTGCGGATTCCAGCTCGCCTTCATCACCGTGCATCTGCCGGCCTTCCTGGTCGATCGCGGCATCACCGCGCAAACCGGCGGCTGGGTGATCGCGGCGATCGGCCTGTTCAACATCGTGGGGTCGCTGAGCGTCGGCTATCTCCAGAACTCGCTGCCCAAGCGCTACATCCTCTCGACCATCTACTTCACGCGTGCGCTGGCGACCCTCGCCTTCATCTCGTTCCCCATCACGCCGTTCTCGGCGATCGCGTTCGGTGCGGTCTCCGGCCTGACATGGCTGTCGACGGTGCCGCCGACCTCGGCGCTGGTGGCGCTGATGTTCGGCACGCGCTGGCTTGCAACGCTCTACGGCTTCGCCTTCGTCAGCCATCAGGTCGGCGGCTTCCTCGGCGTCTGGTTAGGGGGCATCGTCTTCGAGCGCTTCGGTTCCTATACGCCGATCTGGTGGCTCTCGATCCTGTTCGGTGTGCTCTCGGCGCTCATCAATCTTCCGATCGTCGAGAAACCCGTCGCACGGGCAGTTGCGCAGCCGGCCTGATCGGCTAAACATCCCGGTCAAACCAGTCAGGGAGTTCAGTCGTGGCCACATTCAAGGCGATCCGGATCGACAAGGCGGACAAGGGCACCACTGCCGCACTGACGCAGTTCGACGAAGCCGAGCTGATGGACGGCGACGTCACCGTCCGCGTCGAATGGTCGACGCTGAACTACAAGGACGGCCTTGCGCTCACCGGAAAGGCGCCGGTGGTGCGCCGCTTCCCGATGATCGCCGGCATCGACTTCGCCGGCACCGTCGAACAATCCTCGCATCCGCAGTGGAAGGCTGGCGACAAGGTCGTCTGCACCGGTTGGGGCATGGGTGAGACCCATCTCGGCGCCTATGCCGAGAAGGCGCGGGTGAAGGGCGACTGGCTGGTGGCCTTGCCGCAAGGCCTGTCGGCGCGCGATGCCATGGCGATCGGCACCGCCGGCTTCACCGCGATGCTCTCGGTGCTGGCACTGGAGAAGCACGGTCTGTCGCCGAAGAGCGGTCCCGTGGTGGTGACGGGTGCCGCCGGTGGCGTCGGCTCGGTCGCCACGGCCGTGCTTTCGAAGCTGGGCTATCACGTCATCGCTTCGACCGGCCGTGCCTCGGAGGCCGACTACCTGAAAGAGATCGGCGCGGCTGAAGTCATCGACCGTAATGAATTATCGGCACCGGCCAAGCCGATTGCAAAGGAGCGTTGGGCGGGCGGCGTCGACAGCGTCGGCTCGACCACACTGGCGAATCTGCTGTCGATGACGAAATACGGCGGGGCAATTGCGGCCTGCGGCCTGGCGGCCGGCATGGACCTGCCGTCGTCTGTCGCGCCCTTCATTTTGCGCGGGGTGTGCCTTCTCGGCATCGATTCCGTGATGTGCCCGATCGAGCCGCGGAAGGCCGCGTGGCAGCGCTTGGCGTCCGATCTGGATCGGACAAAACTATCTGAAATCACTCAGGAAATCCCGCTCGACGAAGTTCCGCAATGGGGCGCGAAAATCCTGGCCGGTCAGGTCCGCGGCCGCATCGTGGTAAAAATTGTCTAACGGCGTTCAGACTTTACCAACCAAGCTGCTTCAATGTCGCCATGGTTCGTATGGTAAGCAGCGGGTAAAGAGATAAGGCATCGCCCGCTGCGGGGGTTGGTTCGGAGTTGAGCATGCTTGCGCGTATTGTGTTGGGGGCTGTCACGGCGGCAGCAACGTTTGCGCCGGCCATTGCCGGAAGCATGAACGCCGACGAGGCGCGTCGCTTCGTGGCCGGCAAAGTGTTTGCCTTCACCTGTTTCGACGGCACCCGCGGTGCAGGCCGAATCCTCGACGACCTCGGCGCCGCCGGTGCGGTGCAGTTCTCAGGCGCGGGCCCGGTGAAACATCTCCGCCTGCCCGGCAACACGCTCCAGATCCGCGGCCAGAACGTCTGCGCCTCGATCAAGGGCATTCCGTTCGAGCCCTGTTTCAACCTCGAAAAGACCGATGATCGCAGCTTCCGCGGCTCGGTGTCGGGCATGGGCTTCGCCTATTGTGACTTCCATCACCAGGGCGGCAACCAGATGCTGATGGCCCGCGCCGCGGCCCGGCCGCGCTCGCTGCACAGGTCGGAGCACACCGGTTCGGTTGGTTCGTCCAACACCGAGATTGCCGCGCGCGTGGAGACGCCGCGCGTCGAGAGCAGCCGGCTCGAGCCGGTGAAGTCGGATACCAGGTCGGAGCCTGCCAAGAACGAGGGCCCGCTGGAGCTGCGCCGTTCGACCCAGTGAGACGGCCGCGCGCGTCAGTCCGCACACTTTTTCGTTGAAGACGTCCATCGAACACGAAGCCGCCGCGCCGTAGTCATACGGACGGCGGCTTTCATGCCTTGGTAGCTGTTCGCGCTCCAGTTTGCGTACGGCCGGGAGGGGGGCGCGGCCCGATAAAAGGGTTCAACGATGTCGCTGTACTTTTTCCGCATCAGCACCGGTCGCTATTCCGGCGCCGCCGACCAGCCGTATGAGTTCGACGATCGCGCAGCCGCCTGGGCCGAGATGACAGAGGTCTGCGCCAACCTGCTCGGTGGCATCGCGCGCGGCTTGAAGCCGAACGCCGAGTGGTGCATGGAGCTGCTCGACGAGAACAAGCAGCCAGTCTTCCGCATCAGCCTCGTCGGCGAGAGCCATCCGCTGACGGCGTCGCCGAGCGAGGGCGCGCGTTAACGAATGCGATGCTTGCAAATCCGCGAAACTACGTGCCATTGCGCGCAAAACGTGTGGAGTTCGACTGGGTTTAGGCAAGAGCCGTGCGTAATTCTACCTAGCCTGCAGCGGTCGCACTTAACGTTAACGAGGTACTTCCAGTTTAGCCTTCCCGGAGTTTTCGCGCTTCGTCGCGGCAAATGCGTATCCGGGGATATTTTCGATGACGTTCATTCAGAACCTGCGAATCGGCACCAAGGTCGCCATCACCTCCGCGCTGACCATCGGGCTCGTCGCGCTGATGATCTTCCTCCAGACGAGCGGGAATGCCGAAGTCCAGAAACTCGGCAATGAAGCGTCGGGACAGCAGGCGATCGCGCAAAACGCCGCGGAAGCGAAGGCGTCGGTCCGGGGCATGCAGATCGGCATTCGCGATATCCTGATGGCGTCTGCTCCGGCCGAGATGCAGAAGGCCGCCACCTATTTCAACGACCGGCAGACGGCGGCGCTGAAATTCGCCGGTGAGATGGCCAAGCTGTCGCGCTCGGCTGAAAATCACAAGCGGATCGATCGCCTGACCGCGCTGATCGGCGACTACGGCAAAGGTCAGCAGCAGATCGAGGCCATCCGCAAGCAGGAACTCGCACTCGACGGGAAGAAGGACGGCGAAGCGTCGGTGCAGCTCGCAAAGCTCGCGTCTGAGGTCGATCGTATCCGCAAGGGGACGCTGGGGCCGATCAACGAAGAGATATCCGAGCTGGCAAACCAGATCACCGACTTCGCCAAGCAGAAGAGCCGTGAGGCGCGCGCCGAAGCGGAAGCCGAGGCCGTGTCGGTTGGCCGGACGTCGTTCGTCACCGGCGTGCTGGTCGCGCTGGTCCTGATCGGAACGTGCATCTTCTCCGTCTTCAGCATCGCGCGGCCCATGCGCGCGCTGACGGTGGCGATGGAAAAGCTTGCCGGCGGCGATTTCTCGGTGGTGCTGCCCGGCCTCGGCCGCAAGGACGAGGTCGGCGAGGTCGCCGGTGCCGTGGAGAAATTCAAGGTCGTCTCGGAGCAGAAGGCGCGCGCGGAAGCGGACGCCAGGATGCGGCAGGATCAGATCGCGGCCGAGCAGCGCAAGGCCGAGATGTACAGGCTGGCCGACAGTTTCGAAGGCGCCGTCGGCGAGATCGTCGGGACGGTGTCGTCGGCCTCGACCGAGCTTGAGGCCTCCGCTACCACGTTGACGTCGACCGCCGAGCGCACACAAGAGCTCACCACCGTTGTGGCGGCAGCATCGGAAGAAGCATCAACCAACGTGCAGTCGGTGGCATCCGCAACGGAGGAACTTTCCTCCTCCATCACCGAGATCAGCCGCCAAGTGCAGGAATCCGCCCGCGTCGCCAGCGAGGCGGTCAGCCAGGCCCGCACCACGACGGACCGTGTCGGCGAGCTTTCCGCGGCCGCGGCGCGGATCGGCGACGTGGTCGAACTGATCAACACCATCGCCGGCCAGACCAATCTGCTGGCGCTCAACGCAACCATCGAGGCCGCTCGCGCCGGCGAGGCTGGACGCGGCTTTGCCGTCGTCGCTTCCGAGGTCAAGGCGCTCGCCGAGCAGACTGCGAAGGCGACAGGTGAAATCGGGCAGCAGATCGCCAGCATCCAATCCGCGACCGAGCAATCGGTTGGCGCGATCAGGGACATCAGCGACACTATCGAGAAGCTGTCGGAGATTTCTTCGACCATCGCTGCCGCCGTCGAGGAGCAGGGCGCGGCGACGCAGGAAATTTCCCGCAACGTGCAGCAGGCGGCCGAGGGCACTCATCAGGTGTCGTCCAACATCACCGACGTGCAGCGCGGCGCGAGCGAGACGGGTTCGGCGTCCTCGCAGGTGCTGTCCGCCGCGCAGATGCTGTCCGGCGACAGCAATCGCCTCAAGCTCGAGGTCAGCAGGTTTCTCGGCACCGTGCGCGCCGCCTGACGTTCCTATCAGTGCGTGTGATTAACCTCATGCGCGCGCGTACCGTGCTGGATTGCAAGGGCTTTTCGCGCTGACCCAGTATTTTTCCGGGAGCCATTATTAACCAATTCGGAATGGCAGTCGCTCACGTTTTGGGCAAGGGCGATCAACGCCTGGGCGGCCGACAATGATTTGGCTGCGAATTTCCCCAGGGAAACGTGGCCATGTTGAGCCTTGTTCAGAATGTGCGGATCGCGACGAAGCTTGCGATCGCGTCGGCCTTCGCCATCCTGCTGGTCCTTTCCATGATAGCAAGTCATCTTGTCGGCAACGGCGATGTGCGTCGTTCCAATCAGGCTGCATTCGCGCAACTGGAATTGGCGCGCGAGGCGGTGGAAGCCAAGCTTGCGGTGCGCAGCATGCAGCTCGCCGTCCGGGACATTCGGCTGGCCAACAACGCAGGCGAATTGCAGAAGGCGAGCGAGGCTCTCCTCGAACGACTTGGAACGTTGACCAAGCTTGCCGAAGCGATGTTGAAGCTGTCGCAGGTGTCCGAAAACCGGACGCGGATGGAGAAGCTCAAGAGTCTCGGTGCGAATTATGTCAAGGCAGCCCAGCAGGTGGCTGCGATCCGCGGCGAGGCAATTGCCCCGACGGGAGCGGATACGACTGCCCGTGTCGCGAAGCTCGTCGAAGAAGCGGCGCGTCTTACCCGCGAAGCGACGCTGCCACTTGCGGCCGAAATGGATCAGATCGCCAGCCAGATCGCCGATTTTGCCAAACACAAGGGCGAAGACGAGATCGCGCTCTCTCTCAAGGAGATGGCGTCGAGCGAGCACATCGGAATGATCGTCGGCGCGCTCGCCGCGCTCGTCCTCGTTGGCTCCTGGCTGATGTCGTTCCTGACCATCGCACGGCCGATCCGTGCGCTGACCGTGGCCATGGATACGCTCGCGGGCGGCGACTTTTCTGTGGTGCTGCCCGGGCTCGGCCGTAAGGACGAGGTCGGCGGCGTGGCTGCGGCCGTCGAAAAGTTCAAGGTCGTGTCCGAACAGAAGGCGCGTGAGGAGGCCGAGGCCAAGATCAGGCAGGATCAGGCTGCAGCCGCGCAGCGCAAGGCCGAGATGCATAGGCTGGCCGACGGCTTCGAAGCCGCGATCGGTGAGATTGTCGATACCGTGTCCTCGGCTGCGACCGAACTGGAAGCCTCGGCGTCGACATTGACATCGACTGCAGAACGCGGGCAGGAGCTCACCACCGTGGTGGCTGCCGCCTCCGAAGAGGCGTCCACCAACGTGCAGTCGGTGGCGTCAGCGACCGAGGAGCTGTCGTCCTCGATCACCGAGATCAGCCGCCAGGTGCAGGAATCCGCCCGCGTCGCCGGCGAGGCGGTCATCCAGGCCCGCGCCACGACGGATCGTGTCGGCGAGCTTTCCGCGGCCGCGGCGCGGATCGGCGACGTGGTCGAACTGATCAACACC
>NZ_JALBHA010000236.1:0-9274 GCF_023006445.1 Bradyrhizobium sp. SHOUNA76 | reverse complement strand
CCCATCGCCATGCAGGCCGCCATCTGCCGTCCGGTCATGATGCCGCCGGCCGCGAGCACCGGCACGTCGCGGATCTTCTTGATCGCATTGATCACCTCGGGCACCAGCACCATGGTCGAGACCTCGCCGCAATGCCCGCCGGCCTCGGTGCCCTGCACCACGAGGATGTCGACACCGGCCGCGACCTGGCGCAGCGCATGCTCCTTGGCGCCGACGAGCGCTGCGACCGGCACGCCGTGTTTCTTGCCCATCTCGATCATCGCCTTCGGCGGCACGCCCAGCGCGTTGGCGATCAGCCGGATCGGATGGTTGAAGGAGACCTCGAGCAGCTGCAGCGCCGTCTTCCCGTCGAAGGGCTGCGGCTGGTTGGCGTCCACGTCAGTCGTGATCAGCTCGATGTCGTACTTCCTCAGGAGATCACGCGTGTAGCTGCGGTGCTCCTGCGGTACGCGCGCTTCAAGGCTCTTCCAGGTGACGTCCTTCTCGCCTGATGTAGAGATGTTCTCGGGAATCAGCACGTCGATGCCGTAGGGCTTGCCGTCGACGTGATCGTCGATCCATTTCAGCTCGCGTTCGAGCGTATCCGGTGTGTGGACGGTGGCACCCAGCACACCGAAGCCACCGGCGCGGCTGACAGCGGCGACGACGTCGCGGCAATGGCTGAAGGCCAGCAGCGGGAACTCGATGCCCAGCATGTCGCAGATCGGCGATTTCATGGCTCTCTCCCGGCGGCCTTGGCGTTCTCGTTGCTTTCGCTGGCGAAGCAAAGTGACGCGACCCGATCGATGACATGCCGGATTCGGCGAGGCATCTTGTGTGTAGGCGTCGCGTCATCCGAAGGCCGCCGCCTCCATGGTGAGCTGCGTCATTCCAGGGCGCGCGCCAGCGAGAACCCGGAATCCACCTCTCCAAGCAGCCCCGCGGCCCGATGAATTCCGGGTGCGCCCTGCGGGCGCCCCGGAATGACGGGGAAGGGGCTTGCCATGACAAAACGTGAAGTTGCCCCGCCCGGCAATGCGTTGCGGTGCCCTTGCCATCGGCTATTCCCGGGCTAATTAATGCAGGCGCATCTTTCCGCCGGAGCCCCCTCGCATGACCGACACCCCCGCCTACGTGCCGCCCCACGTCTGGACCTGGAACAAGGAGAATGGCGGGCAGTTCGCCAGCATCAACCGCCCGATCGCCGGCCCGACCCACGATAAGCAGCTGCCGGTTGGCAAGCATCCCTTCCAGCTCTATTCGCTGGCGACGCCGAACGGGGTGAAGGTCACGGTGATGCTGGAGGAGCTTCTGGCGCTCGGCCACAAGGGTGCCGAATACGACGCCTGGCTGATCAACATCGGCAACGGCGACCAGTTCGGCAGCGGTTTCGTCGACATCAACCCGAACTCGAAGATTCCCGCGCTGATGGACCGCTCCGGGCCGGAGCCGATCCGGGTGTTCGAGTCCGGCTCGATCCTGTTTTACCTCGCCGAGAAGTTCGGTGCCTTCCTGCCGAAGGATATCAAGGCCCGCACCGAGGCGATGTCCTGGCTGTTCTGGCAGATGGGCAGCGCGCCCTATCTCGGCGGCGGCTTTGGCCATTTCTACGTCTACGCGCCGACCAAGATCGAATACGCCATCGACCGCTTCGCGATGGAGACCAAGCGCCAGCTCGACGTGCTCGACCGGCGCCTCGCCGACAACGAATACCTCGCGGGCAAGGACTATACGATCGCCGACATGGCCGTGTGGCCGTGGTACGGCGCGCTCGCCAAGGGGCTGGTCTATGGCGCCGGCGAATTCCTCTCGGTGCAGGACTACAAGAACGTGCAGCGCTGGACCGACCAGATTGCGCAGCGCCCCGCCGTCAAGCGCGGCCGCATGGTCAACCGCGTCTCCGGCGATCCCGCCAGCCAGCTCCACGAGCGGCACGACGCCAGCGATTTCGAGACCAAGACGCAGGACAAGATCGCACCGGCGACCTAGGTGCGTAGGGCGGATTAGCCGAAGGCGTAATCCGCCATCCCTTGGAGATTGCTCGGCGGATTACGCTTCGCTAATCCGCCCTACGATCAATCCGGCAGCATCTCGCCGGAGCCGCCGAGCTCCGCCGGCAGGTCGGCAAATTTCGGCAAGCCATCCCGGACCGACACCATCTTGCTTGCGTAGTTCGCATGCAGGGTGGGCTGGTGTTGGTATCCCTTCAGTAGATTGGCGTAGACGTCGATCAGCCGCATCCGCGGATGCTCGGTCATGACGTGGCCGCCGCAGCGTTTGCAGAATTTTCGGTAGGAGTGCTCGGTCTTGTTGAACGTCCCGAGCTCCGCCTCGCCCTTGGTGATGCGCACACTGTCCGACTTCCAAAGGCTGAAAGCGTTGATCGGCGCCGCTGACCACGCCTGGCAGTCGGCACAATGGCAATAGCCCGCAAACATCGGCTTGCCGGTCACGTCGACCTCGACAGCTCCGCAGAAGCAGCCAGCGCGATAGCTCTCCTGCGGCTCTGCCTGCGCGTCGTCGCCCTCGGCGAGGAGATCGTTGTATTCAGGATTCTTGCGCATGAAATTGCGGATGAAATCGCACTCGACGGAGAGCTTGCGCCCCTGTGCCCGCACTGCGTCCAGCGTGGCGCGGCCAAGCTTCGAGCCGATGCCGCGGCCGCCGAGCTCCGGCGGCACCTCGGTGTGCACGAGCGTGATCGCGCCCTCGGACTTGCGGTAAGTGACGAAGGCGATCGGCCCGTCGACCTCAAGCTCGAACCGGCTGCGTTCTTCGTTGTCGCGAAAGGATTCCGGCATCGTCTCGCTCCTGGGTTCGGCTATTGGGTCTTTGCGCCTTCCGCCGCCGGAAACACGACGCGGTCGTCGGTGCGGCAGTAGCGGTCGGCGAACATGCGGCCGATCGGGTGATAGCGGTCCATATGCACCCGCATCGCCTTGTCGTCCCACAGCTCGTCGCGAATGTGGAAGTGGATGCCTTCGCCCATGATCAGGCGGCGATCGTCGTTGACGTCGATCAGCTTCCAGAGCTTGCACTCCATCGCCCAGGGCGTGTCGGCGAGTCGCGGCACCGCGATCTTCGTCGAGGGCGCAAGCTTGAGGCCGAGATAGTCGGGTTCGCCGATGTCAGGCGGAAAATCGCCGCTGCTCTCGTGCATCGCCCGCGCCAGCGGCTCGTCCGCCAGGTTGACCACGAACTCGCCGGTGCGCTGGATATTGAGGAAGGTGTCCTTGTCCTCACCATCAGGCTTCCGGTTCGCCGCGAACATGCAGAGTGGCGGGTCCTCGCAGAACGCGTTGAAGAAGCTGAACGGGGCGGCGTTGACCACGCCGGTCGGCCCGAGCGTGGTCACCCACGCGATCGGCCGCGGCAGGATGAAGGACGTCAGCACCTTGTAGCGCTCGCGTGGCGTGAGGTCGCTGGCGGCGTAGTCCATGGGGGCTCCTGCAAGGGGGAGGTCTCGTAGGGTGGGGAAAGCGAAGCGTGCCCACCACTTCTTTATGGTGGGCACGGCGCAAGTGCGCCTTTGCCCACCCTACAGCACTTCCGTCGAACGACATTCGTAGGGCGGATTACGCTTCGCTAATCCGCCCTACGACATCTCGATCACGCCATGCTCAGCTCGTGGCGTCCGACCACCATCCAATGCACCTCGTCCGGACCGTCGGCGAAGCGCAGATGGCGGACGTCCTGATACATCTCGGCCAGCGGGGTCCAGTGCGAGATGCCGGTGGCGCCGTGCATCTGGATGGCCTGGTCGATGATCTTGCAGGCGCGCTCAGGCACCATGGCCTTGACCATGGAGACCCAGACGCGGGCCTCCTTGTTGCCGAGCACGTCCATCGCCTTCGCTGCCTTCAGCACCATCAGCCGCATCGCCTCGATCTCGCAGCGCGCCTGGGCGATGATCTGCATGTTGCCGCCGAGATGGGCGATCTTCTTGCCGAAGGCTTCGCGGGTGAGGCCCCGCTGCACCATCAGATCGAGCGCCTTCTCGGCTTTGCCGATGGTGCGCATACAGTGATGGATGCGGCCGGGCCCGAGGCGGAGCTGCGAGATCTCGAAGCCGCGGCCTTCGCCGAGCAGGATGTTCTCCTTGGGCACACGGACATTGTTGAAGCGCATGTGCATGTGGCCGCGCGGGGCGTGGTCCTGGCCGAATACGTACATGGGGCCGAGCACCTCGACGCCGGGTGTGTCGCGCGGCACCAGGATCTGCGACTGCTGCTTGCTCGGCGCCGCGTCCGGATTGGTCTTGACCATCACGATGAGGATCTTGCAGCGGGGATCGCCGACGCCGGAGATGTAATATTTCTCGCCGTTGATGACCCATTCGTCGCCGACGAGCTTTGCCGTCGTCGAGATGTTCTTGGCGTCGGAAGAGGCGACGTTCGGCTCGGTCATGACATAGGCTGAACGGATCTCGCCGTTGAGCAGCGGCTTCAGCCACTTCTCCTTCTGCTCCTTGGTGCCGACGCGCTCCAGCACCTCCATGTTGCCGGTGTCCGGCGCCGAGCAGTTCATGCTCTCCGAAGCCAGCGGGCTCTTGCCGAGCTCGGATGCGATATAGGCGTAGTCGAGATTCTTCAGGCCCTGGCCGGTCTCGTCGTCCGGCAGGAAGAAGTTCCAGAGACCTTCCTGCTTGGCCTTGTTCTTGGCCTTCTCCAGCACCTCGAGCTGCTTCGGCGTGAAGCTCCAGCGGTCTTCCTTGCCTTCGCCGGCCTTGGCGAACTCGATCGACATCGGCTCGACGGTGTCGCGGATGAATTTCTTGACGTGATCATAGAGCGGCCGGACCTGGTCCGACATGCGCAGGTCGTTGAGCTCGTCGCCGGGATTGAGGGTGTAGTTGGTGGTGCGGGGAATGTAGGTGTGTTTTGTCATTGTTCCTCCCGGGACGCTGAGATCGTTCTGGGCGCAAGAATAGTCGGAGCGCGGCCAAAGTGCGAGCGCGCATTTTTCACGCGGAGCCATGCCATGCGATGGAATTTGGCAGAGGCGTTTGAAATGTTGTTTGAATGGGACGGGAGAGCTCCCTCCAGGTGTCGTCCCGGACAAGCGCGCCTCACTCTCCGCTGTCATCGCCCGGCGAAGACCGGGCGATCCAGTATTCCAGAGACCGTCGTGATTGGGCCGAGAAGCCGCGGCGTACTGGATTCCCCGCTTTCGCGGGGAATGACACCAACCGTGTGGTTTAGTTCGGCATCCGATGCATGGCGCAGATCTTGTTGCCGTCGAGGTCGCGCAAATAGGCCAGATACATCTTGCCGGCCGCGCCGCCATCGCGGATGCCCGGTGGATTCTCACAGGTCTTGCCGCCGGCCGCGAGACCGGCCGCGTGCCAGGCTTCGACTTGCTCGGGCGAGCTGCACGCAAAACCGATCGTGCCGCCGTTCGCGCAGGTCGCCGGTTCGCCGTTGATCGGCTTCGACACCGAGAACACGCCGGTCTTGGTGATGTAGAAGATGCGGTGGCCGTCGACCCTGGCCGGCCGCACCTCGAGCGTGCTCAGCAGGTTGTCGTAGAATGACTTGGCTTTGTCGAGATCGTTGGTGCCGATCATCACGTGCGAGAACATTTGCCCATTCCCTTCTGCGCTTACAATATGAGCCGTAGGTGGGCAAAGCGCAGCGTGCCCCCCACGACATTGGAAAATGCCTATGGTGGGCACGGCGCAAGGGCGCCTTTGCCCACCCTGCAAAAGATCAAAACGCGGTATAGCCGCCGTCGATCACGAACGTATCGGCCGTGTGATACGACGACGCCTTGCTCATCAGATAGACGGCGATGCCGCCGAAATCGCTTGGCTCGCCGAAGCGCCGCACCGGAATGCGCGGCATCACGTTGGCGACGAATTTCTCGTTCGCCATGATGCCCGCGGTCATGTCGCTCTTGATCCAGCCGGGCAGGATCGCATTGGCCGTGACGCCGTGGCGGGCCAGCTCGACGCCGAGCGCGCGCACCAGCGCATTGATCGCGGCCTTGGTCGCTGCATAATGCTCGTTGCGCGCGGTGCCGAAGATCGAGGCGAGGCTCGAGGTGGCCACCAGCCGGCCGAAGGGATCGCCGGCATTGGCGCGATCGGTCATGTGGCGCGCGGCGGCCTGGAACGCGTGGAATACGCCGTCGAGATTGGTCGCAAACATCGTGCGCCATTCTTCCTCGGTGCGCTCGATGAAGGAGCGCCGGCCGCCGCCGCCGATGCCGGCATTGGCGAAGCAACCGTCGACCCGGCCGAAAATGTCGAGCGTCGCCTTCATCGCCGCGTTGACCGAGGCTGGGTCGGTGACGTCGCAGACGCGGGTGTCGACCTTGCCTGATAGCCCCGCCATGCTCGCGGCAGCAGCCCTGTTCTTGTCGGGATTGCGGCCCCAGATCGAGACGTTGCAGCCCTGGCCCGCGAGCGCCTGCGCGATGCCGAGGCCGATGCCGCCATTGCCTCCGGTGATGACGGCCACGCGGCCGGAGAGGTCGAAAATGTTCATGGCGCGTTTCCTGTTTTTGGCAAGTCTTCTTGATGTGCGGTGCATCAGCCGCTGCGCGCAAGATTGCTTGCTATGCTCTGATCACCATGGACAAGACCGCGCCAAAAATCAAATATGCGCTCAGGCAAAACGAATTCCGGTCTGCGAAACTGACGCGGGCCGCAACTCACGAGGAAACCATGCAGTTCAAACACGTCACGCTCGATTTCGATGGCTCGGTCGCGATCCTCAAGCTCGACCATCAGGAGGTGATGAACGCGGTCTCGGTTGACATGCTGGGCGGTCTCGCCGAGGCGCTCGACACGATCGAGGAGAAAAAGGACGAGGTCCGCTGCGTCGTCTTGACCGGCGCGGGGCGGGCGTTCTGCACCGGCGCGAACCTTCAGGGCCGCAACGACCAGTCGAAGAAGACCAAGGCCGGCCTGACGCTCGAGACCGGCTTCCATCCCTTCCTGCGCCGCATTCGCAATTTGCATTGCCCGATCGTGACCGCGGTCAACGGTCCGGCGGCGGGCGCCGGCATGAGCTTCGCGCTGCTCGGCGACATGATCCTATGCGCGCGTTCCTCTTACTTCCTTCAGGCCTTCCGCCGCATCGGCCTCGTGCCGGATTGCGGCTCGACCTGGCTGCTGCCGCGCCTCATCGGCCGGGCGCGCTCGATCGAATTGTCGCTGATGGGCGAGCGGCTGCCGGCCGAGAAGGCGCTGGAATGGGGCCTCGTCAACCGCGTCCACGACGACGGCGTGCTGATGGAGGAGGCGATGAAGCTGGCGCGCGACCTTGCCAGCGGCCCGACGGTCGCGCTGTCGCTGATCCGCAAGCTCTACTGGGACAGCCCGGAGAATTCCTTCGAGGATCAGCTCAACCTCGAATTCCAGTGCCAGCTCCGCGCCGGCGACACCCAGGATTTCCGCGAGGGCGTGGGCGCGTTCCTGGAGAAGCGGCCCGCGCAGTTCAAAGGCAAATGATCGAAACGGAGCTTTCACGCAGCGTCCGGCGCTGGTGTCCGGGGGCGACCGGCGTCACCGGAGCAGCAAAACTGTCCGGCGGCGCCAGCCAGGAAACCTGGCGCTTCGATATCGTGCATCCCGATGGGCCGATCGGCGCGATCCTGCGCCGCTCGCCGAAAGGCTATGGCGCGGCGCCAACGCGCGCGGCAGGTCTTGCCGCTGAAGCGCAGCTGATGCAGCTCGCGTTCGAGGCCGGCGTGCCGTCGCCGCGCGTGATGCATGTGCTGGTGCCGGAGGACGATCTCGGCACCGGCTTCATCATGCAACGGGTCGAAGGCGAGACCATTGCGCGCAAAATCTTGCGCGACGACGAGTTCGCCACGGCGCGGCCGCTGCTGGCGCGGCAGATCGGCGGCATTCTCGCTGGCCTGCATCGACTGCCAAAGGACAAGCTGCCGGAGCTGCGCAGCCGTGGCGCCACCCAGGAGATCGCCGAGTTCGAGCGCGACTATCGCAGCCTGAACTGGCCAAAGCCCGTGTTCGAGCTGGCGCTGCGCTGGCTGCGCGACCACGATCCCGGCCCGTCGGCCGAGACCACGTTGGTGCACGGCGATTTCCGCAACGGCAATCTCATCATCGGCGCCGACGGCGTCCGCGCCGTGCTCGACTGGGAGCTCGCCCATCTCGGCGACCCCATGGAGGATCTCGGCTGGGTCTGCGTCAATTCCTGGCGGTTCGGCGAGATCGACAAGCCGGTCGGCGGCTTTGGCTCGCGTGAAGAGCTGTTCGCAGGGTATGAGGCCGCCGGCCGCAAGGTCGATCAGGCGCGCGTGAAATTCTGGGAAGTGATGGGCACGCTGCGCTGGGGCATCATGTGCGGCGGCATGATGCAGCGTTTTCGCGAAGGCCCCGATCATTCGATGGAGCGCGCGATGATTGGCCGCCGTGCGTCCGAGACCGAAATCGATCTGTTGCGGCTGCTGGCGCCACGCGGGAGCTGATCATGCAGGACGAACCGACACCCGTCGAGCTGACGAAGTCAGTCGCCGACTTCCTCCGCAGCGACATCACGCCGCTGATCTCCGGCCACCAGGCCTTCAAGCTGCGCGTCGCCATCAACATCCTCGACCTCGTCACGCGGCAGCTGACGCAGGAGGAGGGGAGTGATGCGAAAGAGGTGGAGCGTCTGCGCGCGCTGCTCGGCATCGACGGCTCGGTGACGGACCTCAACCGAACGCTCGCCGATCGCATCGCCAGGGGCGAGCTCAACCTCGCAACGCCGGGGCTCGCCGAGCACCTCTGGGCCACCACGATGGACAAGCTCGCCGTCGATCAGCCGAACTTCGCATCTTATAAGCGGGAACTATCGCGAGACGCCTAGACCACTCCACCGTCATTGCGACGAGCCCTTGCGACGAAGCGATCCAGACTGCCTCCATGGAGGAATTTCTGGATTGCTTCGCTGCGCTCGCAATGACCGAATGACCGTCTACTTCCCCACCCATTTCGGCGGCCGCTTCTCCGAAAACGCCTTCGGTCCCTCGATGTAATCCTGCGATGCGGCCATCGCCTTCACCGCCGGATACTCGCGCTGCTCCTCGATCGCCTGTTCCAGCGACACGCCGAGCCCCTTCTGGATTGCCTGCTTCGAGGCGCGGATCGACATCGGCGAGTTCTTGGCGATCGTCTCGGCCCAGCGCAGCGCGGCGTTGAGTGCTTCGCCCTGCGGCACCACCTCGTTGACGAAGCCGAGTTCCTGGCCTTCCTTGGCGCTGACATGGCGCGCGGTCAGGATCATGCCCATGGCGCGCTTCAGCCCGATCTGCCGCGGCAGCCGGTGCAGGCCGCCGGCGAGCG
>NZ_JALBHA010000235.1:0-9277 GCF_023006445.1 Bradyrhizobium sp. SHOUNA76 | reverse complement strand
CTCCGCTCGGTCTGGACCGATGCCTGGGACAGCGCGCCGGACAGCCCTGGCGCGCTGCCGATGCCGCTGCAGAGCATCATCAGCCGCGATGCCTTCAACTCGATCGACCGGGCCGCGGCAAGCGGCAACGCCAAGGCGCGCGATCTCGTCAGCTATTTCGTCGGCCAGGGCGTCGGCCTCATCGACAGCGTGAAATCGGCCGGCGCCGTGGTACAGGAGTTCAAGGAAGATTTTGCCGAAGCCGTCGAGCACATGAATGCGCTGGTGGCGGAGTGATGGTGTGTGTAGCCGGAGTGCCGCCCGCCGCCCATCCTTCGAGGCTCCCCAAGCGCCGCAGGCGTCGCTTGGCTCGCACCTCAGGATGACGCTTCCTCCGTAGCCGTCATCCTGAGGTGCCGTAGCGTAGCGAAGGCCTCGAAGGACAACGGCGTGCCTAAATCTGAAACGTGAAGCAAGAAGAAATGACCAAGACCAGTGCCCCCGAAGACCGCATCCCCGTCATCGTCGGCGTCGGCGAGATCGTCGATCGCCCCAAGGAGATCAGCGACGGCCTCGAGCCGCTCGACCTGCTCGAGCAGGCGCTGCGGCGCGCGGAAGCAGATGCCGGCGCGAAGCTGCTCGGCGAGGTGCAATCGCTCGACGTCGTCAACTTCCTGAGCTGGCGTTATCGCGATCCGGAGAAGCTGTTGGCGCAGCGGCTCGGCATCACGCCTGCGCATTGCTATTACGGCCCTGTCGGCGGCGAGAGTCCGATCCGCTACATCCACGAAGCGGCCAAGCGTATCGCCCGCGGCGAATGCACCGTGGCCGCCATCTGCGGCGCCGAGGCGCAGTCGACTGCGACCAAAGCCGAACGCGCGGGCGCGAAGCTGCCATGGACGCCGTTCGCCCATGACGTCGAGGAGCCCAAGCGCGGCGCGGCGTTCCAGAAACCGCTGGCGGTGAAGCTCGGCGTGTTCCGGCCCGTCACGGTCTATCCCTTCTACGAGGCCGCCTCCTCCGCGCATTGGGGCCAGACGCCGCGCGAGGCGATGGCGGAATCCGGCACGCTGTGGTCGCGTTATTCGGAAGCCGCCGCGCAAAATCCCAATGCCTGGCTGAAGCGGCGCTATACGCCTGAAGAGATCACGACGGCGACCACGGACAATCGTTTGATCGCATGGCCCTACAGCAAGCTCATGGTCGCCAACCCGAGCGTCAACATGGGCGGCGCGCTGCTGCTCACCAGCCTCGCCAAGGCGCGCGCGGCGGGTATCGCGGAGGACAGTCTGGTTTATCCGCTCGGCGGCGCCTCGGCGGAAGAACCGCGCGACTATCTCTTGCGCGACCAGTTCTACGAGAGCCATCCGCAGAATGCGGTGCTCAAGGCCGTGATGGATCTCGCCGGCGGCGACGGCAAGAGATTCGACGCGATCGAGCTCTATAGCTGCTTCCCCTGCGTGCCCAAGATGGCGCGGCGGACGCTTGGGCTTGGTGCCGACGTGCAGCCGACCGTGACCGGCGGCCTCACCTTCTTCGGCGCGCCGCTCAACACCTACATGACGCATGCGGCCTGCGCGATGGTGCGGCGTGTGCGCGACGGCGCCAAGCTCGGCCTGCTCTACGGCCAGGGCGGCTTCGTCACCAAGCATCACGCGCTGGTGGTGTCGAAGACGCCGCCGCGCGAAGCGCTGGCGCAGGAGACCAGTGTGCAGGCAGAGGCCGACCGCAACAAGCGCGCGGTGCCGGAGTTCGTGACGGAGGCAAACGGCAAGGGCAAGGTCGAGAGCTTCACGGTGCTCTATGGCCGTGGCGGCGACGTCGAGCACGGTGTGGTGATGCTACGGACTGACGATGACCGGCGCACGCTGGCGCGGATCCCGGCGAGCGATAGCGCGACGCTGGCGCATCTCTTGAATATGGAGAGGACGCCGGTCGGCTCGCTCGGCGAGATCGCGGTGGCCGCGGACGGCGTGCCGGAGTGGCGGGTGGCTTGATTTCGTGTCCCGGACGCAGTGTGGCGCGAAGTGCCGCTCCGCAATCACTCTCGTAGGGTGGGCAAAGCGAAGCGTGCCCACCGTCTCCATGTGATGGAGAAATTTCGTGGAGAAATTTCGTGGGCACGGCGCAAGAGCGTCTTTGCCCACCCTACGGCACCACTACGAGAACGCCCTAGCCCTTCGGCGCCTGCTTCTCCGACGCGGTCGCCGGCTTGGCCTTGGCGCCGACCACGCGCACCGCATCGCCGTCGGAGAGGCCGTCCGGCGGCGCAGTGATGACGCGGTCATCCGCTGCAATTCCCGAGGCGAGCTCGATCTCGCGGCCGAGGTCGCGGGCGATGGTCACGGGCTTGAACAACACCTTGTCGTCGGGCCCGACGGTCGCAACGCGCAGGCCGCTGCTGTTGAAGATCAGCGCGCTGGCGGGGATGCTGAGCGGAGCGGAGTCGCGCTGGAGATTCAGCTTCACGCCGGCATAGCCGCCGGGCATCAGCTCGCCACTCGAATTGTCGAGCCCGAGCTGCATGCGCGTGGTGCCGGAGGCAACATCGACGGCCTGCGAGGAAGCCTCCACGGTCGCCTGAAAAGTCCGGTTCGGGTATTCCGGCAGCGTGATCGTCGCCTTGGCGCCGATCTTGATGGCCGGCACGTAATTCTGGGGCACGTTGACGTAGACGCGCAGCTTGGTGATGTCGGAGACCACGAACATCGCCGGGCCCGAGCCGCCGCCGGCATTGATCAGCGCACCGACGTCGGTGTCGCGCGCGGTGACGACGCCGTCGAACGGCGCGGTGATCTTCTTGTAGCCGGCCAGCGCTTCCAGACGCTCGACGTTGGCCTTGCCCGAATTGACGGCAGCGTTCTTGTTGGAGAGATCCGCAGTGCGCTCGTCGATCTCCTGCGCGGAGACGAAATTGGAGGCGACCAGCGTCTTGCGCCGGTTCAGAGTCGCCTCCGACAGCCTTGCGCTGGCCTGCTGGCTGGCGAGGTCGGCTCGGGCTTGCAGCAATTGCTGGTCCAGGTCAGGCGCCTCGATCTCGGCGATCACCTGCCCTGCCTTGACGCGGGCGCCGATGTCGGCGCTCCAGCTCTTGAGATAACCCGACACGCGCGAGAAGATCGGCGCGCGATAATAGGCTTCCAGCCGGCCCGGCAGGTCGATGGTGGCGTTGAGGGCCTTGGCACTGGGCTGGGTCACCGCGACGCTGGGAACGGCCTGATCGTCGGTCCATTCCTTCAGCCTGGTCCCCTGCTCTTCGCGGGCGCGGATGCCGGTGCCGACGACGAGGCCAGCCGCAATCAGCACCACCACGCCGAAGATGCCCAGTTTCCGGTGCGAGACCGGGGAGCGGGGTTCAGTGGGCGACATGCGAGGTCTCCGATCGGGCGGCGGCTTTGGCGCCTTGTTTCTTGTGTACCATGCTGAACACCACGGGGACAAACATCAGCGTGGCGAAGGTTGCAAAGACCAGGCCGCCGATCACGGCGCGGCCGAGCGGCGCATTCTGTTCGCCGCCCTCGCCGAGCCCCAGCGCCATCGGCGCCATGCCGATGATCATGGCAAGCGCGGTCATCAGCACCGGACGGAACCGGACGAAGCCGGCCTCGAGTGCCGCGGCGACGGGATCGCCGAGCGCCTCGTAGCGCTCGCGCGCGAAGGAGATCACGAGCACGCTGTTGGCGGTGGCAACGCCCATGCACATGATGGCGCCCGTCAGCGCCGGGACCGACAGCGTGGTCCCGGTCGTGAACAGCATCCAGACGATGCCGGCGAGCGCGGCCGGCAGGGCGGTGATGATCACGAACGGATCGGACCAGGACTGGAAGTTCACAACGATCAGGAAATAGATCAGCACGACCGCACCCAGCAGACCGAACAACAGGCCGGTGAAAGCGCTGTTCATGGTCTGCACCTGGCCGAGCAGCACGACGGAGGAGCCCTTCGGCACTTCCTTGGCGGTGTCGGCGATTACCTGTCGGATGTCCGCGGCGACCGCGCCGAGATCGCGGCCCGAGGTCGTCGCAAAGATCTGCACCATCGACTGGATGTCGTATTGCGAGACCACCGCGCTCGAGGCCGATCGCTTGATGTCGGCAATGCCGCCGAGGATCGGCGACTGCGCATTGCCGGCCGCGGTGATCGGCAGCGTCTGCAGCGCGCTGAGCGAGTCGATCTGGTATTGCGGCGTCTGCATCACGATCGAGTAAGACACGCCGTTGTCGGGGTTGAGGTAATAGGTCGGCGCCACCTGTGAGGAGCCGGCGAGATTGACCACGAGGCTGTTGGTGACGTCGCGCTCGGTCAGACCGACATATTGTGCGCGGGTGCGATCGACATCGATGTTGAAGGTCGGCGCGTTCGGCGATTGCTGGATGCGGGCATCGGCAACGCCGGGGATCCTGCGGACCTTGGCCAGCAAATTGTTGGCGTAAGCGAAGTTGGCGGCAAGGTTGGCGCCGCGGATCTGCAGGTCGATCGGCGCCGGCGCCCCGAAGTTCAGGATCTGGCTGACGATGTCAGCCGGCAGGAACGCGAAGCTGACGCCGGGGAACAACCGCGGCAATTGCTCGCGCAGCACCTTGACGTGCTCCTCGGTCGGCTTGTGGCCCTCTTTCAGCTTGATCTGGATGTCGCCGTCCTGCGGACCGATCACGCCGGTGTTGTTGTAGGTCATGTTGATACCGGAGATCGGCATGCCGATATTGTCGGTCATGGTCTCGATCTCGCCCGGGATCAGCTTGCGGACCGCTTTCTGCACGTCGGCGAGCTGGTTGGCGGTCTCCTCGACGCGGGTGCCGACTTGCGTGCGGACATGCATCAGGATGTTGCCGGCATCGACCGCGGGAAAGAAGTTGCGACCGAGGAACGGCACCAGCGCGAAGGACAGGCCGACGACACAGATGAAGCCGATCACGAACACCGCACGGTGCGCCAGCGCGAGCCCGAGGAAGTCATGATAGCCGCCGCGGATGCGCTCGAACCGCGCCTCGAAGCCGCGCTGGAACCAGACAAAGGGATTGCGTGATCTCGGCGGCCCGCCCTCGTGATGGACATGCGCCTTCAACAGATAGTTCGCCATGGTCGGCACCAGCGTGCGCGACAGGATGAACGACCAGATCATCGCGAACATCACGGCTTCGGCCATCGGCACGAACAGGAAGCGGGCGACGCCGGTGAGGAAGAACATCGGCACGAACACGATGCAGATACACAGCAGCGACACGAAGGCCGGCGTCACGATCTGGTTGGCGCCGTCGAGGATCGACTGCTCGACCGGCTTGCCCTGCTCCAGATGGTAGTTGATGTTCTCGATGGTCACGGTGGCGTCGTCGACGAGGATGCCGACCGCGAGCGCGAGGCCGCCGAGCGTCATGATGTTCAGCGTCTCGCCGATCGCCGACAGCATGATGATGGCGCCGAGCACCGACAGCGGGATCGAGACCGCGATGATGATCGTGGAGCGCCAGCTGCCGAGGAACAACAGGATCATGACGCTGGTGAGCAGCGCCGCGATCACGCCCTCGACCGCGACGCCTTGAATCGCGCCACGGACGAACACCGACTGGTCGCCGATGAAGCCGATCTTGAGCGCGTCGGGGAGCTGGTCCTTGACGTCGATGACCTTCTGCTTGATGCCGGCGATGATATCGAGCGTCGAAGTCGCGCCCGCCTTCAGCACCATCATCAGCACGGAGCGGTTGCCGTCGACGTGGACGATGTTCGTTTGCGGCGGATTGCCGTCGCGCACGGTCGCGACATCGCGCACATAGACCATTGCGCCGTTGACGGTCTTGATCGGCAGGTTGCCGAGTTCGTCGATTTTCAGCGGCGAATTGTTGAGCTGGATGTTGTATTCGAACTGGCCGATCTTCTGGGTGCCGACCGGCGTGATCAGGTTCTGGGCCGCGAGCGCATTGGCGACGTCCTGGCCGGACAGGCCGCGGGCCTGGAGCGCGGTGGGATCGAGATCGATCTGGACCTGGCGTTGCTTGCCGCCGAACGGATAGGGGATCGCGGCGCCGGGCACGGTGACCAGCGGCGTGCGGAGCTGGTTGATGCCGATATCGGCGAGGTTCTGCTCGGTGAGGCCGTCGCCCGACAGCGCCACCTGGATGATCGGCACGGTGGACGCCGAGTAGTTCAGGATCAAGGGCGGCGTCGCGCCCGGCGGCATCTGCTTGATCAACGTCTGCGAGATCGCGGTGACCTGCGCGTTGGCGGTGCGGATGTCGACGTTGGGCTGGAAGAAGATCTTGATGATGCCAAAGCCGTTGTAGGAATTGGCCGTGATGTGCTCGATGTCATTGACCGTCGTCGTCAGCGCACGCTGGAATGGCGTCGTGATACGGCCGGACATCTGGTCCGGCGGCAGGCCGGTGTACTGCCAGACCACGCCGATCACGGGAATGCGGATGTCCGGAAAGATGTCAGTCGGCGTCCGCAGAGCAGCGAGCGGTCCGATGATCAGCAGCAGAAGCGCGAGCACGACGAACGTATAGGGCCGGCTCAGGGCAATACGGACCAGAGCAATCATGCGCCAGGCAAATCCGGGTCAAGCAAGGAAGAAATCCGTCCCCACGGGGATCCCTTTTCCCTTTACCTGAGCACCGGCGGAAACGCCAATGGCTCGCGGCTATCCCGCATTCACTTCCATGCTACCGCACTGCGAAATCGACATCGCAGCCATGCGTGCGTCAGCCTCACGCGGCGCGGACGGAGTTCAGGAACTTGCCGACTCGAGCTTGAGACGATTGGAATCGCGCGACAGCATCTGCGCCGCCGACAGTACCTGCGATCATGCTACCGATGACGAAAAGAAAAGCGAGCGGCGCTTTTGGCGCCGCTCGCTTTCTCGCAACGATGGTGTTCGCGAAGGATTTACGCCGCGCGCACGTTGGTCAGGAATTTGCTGACCTCGCTCTTCAGCCGGCCCGAGTCGTTCGACAGCATTTGCGCCGCCGACAGCACCTGTGAGGAGGCCGTGCCGGTCTCGGTCGCGCCACGCTGCACGTCGGTGATGTTGGAGGAGACCCGCTGCGTGCCCTGCGCGGCCTGCTGCACGTTGCGGGCGATCTCTTGCGTCGCCGCGCCCTGCTCTTCCACCGCCGCTGCGATCGCCGACGATATCTCCGAGAGACGCTCGATGGTCGAGGAGATCTCCTTGATGGCGCCAACCGAATCGTTGGTCGCCGCCTGGATGCCGGAGATCTGCTGGCCGATCTCGCCGGTCGCCTTCGCGGTCTGCTCGGCGAGCGCCTTGACCTCGGAGGCCACCACCGCGAAGCCGCGGCCGGCTTCACCGGCACGTGCCGCTTCGATGGTCGCATTCAACGCCAGCAGATTGGTCTGGCCGGCGATGGTGTTGATCAGCTCGACGACGTCGCCGATGCGGGACGCGGCCTTGGACAGTTCGCTGACGCGTTCGGTGGTGGCGCGCGCCTGGCCGACGGCGTCGCCCGCCATCCGCGCCGATTCCTGCACCTGACGGCTGATCTCGCCGACCGACGAGGCCATCTCTTCGGTCGCCGAGGCCACCGACTGCACGTTGGTCGAGGCTTCCTCCGACGCTCCGGCAACGGTGGTCGCCAGCCTCTGGGAGCGGTCGGCCGTCGACGTCAGCGTCGAAGCGGAGGCCTCGAGCTGGGTCGAAGCCGACGACACGGTCTGGACGATCTCGCCGATCATGGTTTCGAATTCGCGGGTGATGTTGTCGACGCGGCGACCGCGCTCGATCTTGGCTTCGGCATCCGCGGCCGCAGCCTCGTCCGCGGCCTTCTTGGCGATCAGCGCCTCCTTGAAGATCTGGAGCACGTCGGCCATGGCGCCGATCTCCGTCTTCTCTCCGCGATGCGGGACCTCGGCGGAAAGGTCGCCGTTGCCGAGCGCCTGCATCGGCTCGATGATCGAGTTGATGCCGCTCGAGACGTCGCGAACGAGATAGAAGCTGATGCCGATACCGACGATGATGGCGGCGCCCAGGATGATCGAGACCAGCATGAAGGCAAAGGAATAGCTGTCCGCCGCATCCTGCGCGGCCTGGTCACCGCCCCTGGTGTTGAGCTCGATGTCCTTGGTCAGAACTTCATCCGATGCAAGGCCGATCTTGTTGACGGTCTTGGTGTTCAGCTCCTGCGCGTCGTGCGGGACCTTGCCGGCCTCCTTGCGCGACAGCGCCATGACCTCGTCGGAGCCCTTCTTGTAGTCGTCCCAGAGCTTGGCCCAGTCGTTGTAGAGCTTCCGCTCCTCGGGGGAGGTGATCAGCGGCTCGTACTTTGCGCGCGCCTTGGCGAGTGCCTCGATCACGGTGCCGGCGGTCTTCTCGTTTGCCAGCTTGTCTTCGAGGGTCTCGGACAGCATGTGCTGGCGCACCACGTTGCGATAGGTGATCACGCTGGCGCGAAGGTCGCCCAGCACCCGGACGCTCGGCATCCAGCTCGTGGTGATGTCGACGGAGTTGGCATTCATCGACCGCATTTTCGTGACGGCGAGCAGACCCATACCTGCCATCGCGACCAGCAGGAACGCCACGACACTGATGATCTTGGCGCGGATGGAAATGGTGGCAAGCATATTGGGTCTCTTTGTACTGAAGCCGGCGGGCGTCCGGGAATTACGAATCAACCAAAGGGAGCAGCGCCGACATCCAACACCAGAGCACCTGAGCAGATGTTAACTACGACTCCGTACGAGTACGGAAGCCAGAAAGAAATGAACGGGCAGCTAAGAATGCCCTGCGCTCAGCGCATGAGGCCAAGCGCGTCCGTGAAAAACTCCGCGCCGCCGAAATTGCCCGATTTAAGGGCAAGCAACATCTCGCCCGCGTCCGCACCGACCGCGCGCAGGACCGGGACACCCGGGGCGATCTCTACTCCGACGAGAAATCCAGGAATCTTCAACCGGTCGACCACGGCACCGGACGTCTCACCGCCGGCAACGATCAGGCGCCGGACGCCGGCCTGCACCAGGCCTTCGGCGATGTCGGCCATAGCCTGCTCGATGGCATGCCCGGCCGCATCGCGGCCATGGCGTGCCTGAACGGCGGCAACGGCTTCCGGTGTCGCGCTCGAAGCGATCAGAACAGGACCATCCGCCAGCTGCGGCCGGGCCCAGCCGAGCGCGCGCTGCGCCTCGCCCCGGCCTGAGACAATCTGCTCCGGGTCGAGATGTAACACCGGCATGACGCGTTCGGCATTGGCGATCTGCTGAAGCGTCGCCTGCGAGCAGCTTCCGGCAAGGCAGGCCGCCGGTCCGCCGACCGCCGCGCCTGCCGTGCTGCTCGCAGCAGCCGATTTGACCT
>NZ_JALBHA010000234.1:0-9284 GCF_023006445.1 Bradyrhizobium sp. SHOUNA76 | reverse complement strand
CCAGCAAGCGGCCGCGTCCCTGGAGCGCGGCGGTCACCTGATCGGCCAGCGCATAGAGCCCCTTGATGCCGAGGCGCTTGCCGCGCACCGAACCGGCGATTTGTTCGCGCTCGGCGGCCGCCAGCAATTCCACCTTGCCGGCGAAGCGCACGCCCTTCACCATGACGCGCTCGCCCCGGTCCGGAATTGCGGCGGGCGACTGCTGCGGACGAATCTCGTCAGCTGCCGGCAATCTCTCCTGCTGCCGCAATTCCTGCTGCCGCTGCATCTCCCGCAGCAGCGATCCGGCATCCTGCGCCTCGGCCGGAGCCGTGGCGCCCGCCACCAGCATCGCCGCGAAGACCGCCCCGCACCGTCGCATTCCCATCGAAAACCCGCTTCGCTTGCACGGGCACGGCCTCCAGGCAATTAGGCAACAACATCAGCGACCTGAATCGCTTTCAGTGTCCCCCGGGAGATGGCTTTGGGCAGGCCCGGTTTGGGGATGCCACGGGCCACGTGTGAGCCGCCAGCGAAACTTCGAGGTGACGTCTCGATTTCTCATTGCGCGCAAAAGCCCAACGTCGATTTCACCCAATGCGCAAACCGTGCGATCTGGTCCAGGCCCTTTCATGGGGCGATGCCAGTCAACCACTTCCACCACATCTGCCGTGTGAGCAGTTGCGGGTCCCAGGAGCGGTGATCACGCGCCAATGCCCGGAATTCGCGCGGCGTCAGCCCATGAAGGCGTTGGAAGGCGCGAGTGAAGCTCTGAGGATGCAGGAAGCCGTGCGCCTCCGCGATCTCCGATATTGACTTGTGCCGCTGCGCCAAATCGGCGAGCGCCATCCGCGCACGATGCATGCGCTGCTCCTGGATGTAGCTCGCGATGCCGCCCGCATTCTCGAACAAGTAGGACAGCTTTCGCGGAGAGATGGAAAAATGGGCGGCGATGCTCTCCGGCGTCAATTCTGCGTCCAGAACACGTTCGATGACATGGCGACAGATCATGTCGAACAAGGCGAGGTGCACGCCGGCTGCCGCGTCCTCGCGCACGGAGCCGTTGATCACAGTTGCCGCGAGTTCGAGGGTCGGCTTCGCCAGCGCGTCGCCCTCCCGTACGGTCAGCAGAGGCGCCCGGCGCCATAGCGCCATCACATGATCCCGGAACATGCCGACCAGTGTGCCGCCGCCGGAGAAGATGCGCATGTTCTGTTCGTCCGGTGCACTCAAGAGCGGTTCAAACAGCGGGCGCGGCACGAAGAGGTGGATGCTGGCATAGTCCGGCGTCTCAGTCATCTGCGGCTGCGCGCAATCGAACGTCATGAAATCGCCGGCAGCGCTGGAGGCCGTCTGCTCGCCGAACCGCGGGCGGCAGCCACCCTCGACGTAGAACTGCAGGACATAATGGCTGACGCCGTCGCGTCCGATCTGGTAGCGCGAGCGGTCGAACGACTGCGCCTGCGTCCTCGCCGTGCCGAGCACGAGCGGGCCAAGCTGATAATATTCGACCCTTGCATGGAAGCGCTCGGGGTTCTTAAGCCGGGTCTGGCCGAGAAGGCCGACCTGCTCGTGCCAGATCGCCAAAGCCTGCTTGTGCGGCGTGCCCTGCGTATCAAGAACGAAATGAGGAAGCGGCGATCGCGCCGCCCCGTCTTGTTCTGCCCCGTGCACCTGACTTGACCTCCCACCGCTTGCGAACCGGCGCCAGAATACCTAATGCGCTTGCGTGAGGATTGCCAGACACTCGGGAGCTGCGTGATCGCGCCGGCGCGAAGAGCATGATGCGGAGAAGTTTGTAGAGGTTTCCGAAAAGATCATTGCCTTAAGCGCGATGAAGTGCGTCCCGACGCCGTCGTGCTCTGGTACGGGCGGGAGGACCGTCAGCGGGGCTGAATCCGCCCGCTCCCGTCAGGTCAGCTCGTCGCCTCGCGCCAGCATCCCGGCCAGCATCGCCTCGGCCTTGCTCTGGAGCGGCTGCGCGCCGCTTTCAGAGGCGATCGCGATCGCCGCACGCAGAGCGGCAAGGATTGCGGCCTTGTTCGCTTCGCTCGAGGGAGGCGTCACCACGGCTTCCCCGAACAGGGCCTCGGCCTCGAGACCCGAAAACCCCTGCTGCCGCGCTGTGTTGCGTGCCTCGCGCAGCATGTTCTGCGCGGCCCTGAAGTCGCCGAGCCTGTGGGCGGCCAGCGCCAGGTAGATCGAACTGCGCAGCACCGCCGAAGTATAGCCGACCGCTTTCGCCTCCTCACGCGCTTCCGTCAGCATGACCCGCGCGCGGTCGAACAGGCCCTGCTCCAGATAGGCCATGCCGAGATGGCAGGCGAGCACCGGCACGAACAGCCGGACCCCGTGCTTCTGCGCGAGGACGAACCCGTCTTCGAGAATGGAAGCCGCGGCTGCCGGATCGTTCTGCCCCAACTTCAGCCACCCACCGCTATAGGCCGCCGCGACGCGATCGTAAGGGCGTCCCGTCTCCTCTGCGATCTTAGCGGCCTCGCGCTGAAGCTGCTCGGCGGCATCAAGCTCGCCCATGACGGTGTGAGTAAATCCCTTCATCATGCAGCAGAGCAGAAGCAGATATTTCGGGGTCGTCCCGATCGGAGCACTGGCCTCCGGTCCCGCCAGCTGGACGCGGGCCATCGCCAATGCCTGTTCGGCTTCCCGGTAGCGGCCGGCGAGGAAATAGGCCTGTCCGAGCCCATACCGAGCGAGGTTGAGCCACCCCGGATTGCCCCATTCCTGCGCAAGGCGCACCACCGCTTCCGAGACCGCGACGGCTTCGACCGGCGCTCCGTAGAAGTTCTGTGCACCGGCTCTGACCGTCATCGCCGCGACCTTGCGCCCGATGTCGTCGATCGCCTCCGCCCGCCGCTCGGCATCCTTTCCAAGGTCGAGCCACTCGGCAACCTGGCCGGACGCGATGAAGGCCGCGCGTGCTTCCATCCGCAGATCGATGGCGTCGGCCTCCCGCAAAGGCGACATCGGCGTCTTGTCGAGCGAGCCCATCGCGACTTCGAAATAGCTGGCTGCGTCCGAAAACGCCGACCGGTTGAGGCATTTTCGTCCCGCGCTCTTGCCGTGGCTGAACGCCTTGTACCAATCGCGGGCGCGCACCGCGTGATAGCACAGCGTATCGGGCTCATCAGCGCCCGCTCCGTCGTTCTCGAGCCTCGCAAGAATGCGCGCGTGAATGTCCTCGCGCACCTTTTCGACCATCGAGTCGTAGGTCACCTGGCGGACCATCTCGTGCCGAAACTCGAGCGTGTCGTCCAATTCGCTGTCGATCCTCACCAGCAGCTCGGCACGATCGAGCACCGCGAGGCAGTCCTGAAGGGCGCTCTCCGGCAGCTCGACGAGGTTTCGCAGCATGGCGACGCTCGATCGCGGCCCGAGCGCTGCCGCGATCTGCAAGACGGAACGCTCCTGGCGCGAGACGCGATCGAGGCGCGCCGCGATCACGCCCTGGATGCTCGAGGGAATCCCGAGTTCGTCGATCGGACGCATCAGCGCGAGATCACCCCACTGGCCGTGGAGCGTTCCGCTATCCCTCAAGCCCCGGCACACCTCCTCGATGAACAGAGGGACGTTTGCCGTGTGCGAAATGATCCGGTTCTTCAGGTCGTCGTTCGCCGCGGAGGGGCCGAGCATGTCGGCCAGCATGGTCAGCCCGGAATCATCGTCGAGAGGCTGGATTGCGACGACTTCGGCGTGGCAGCGGGCAATCCAGACCGGCATGCCGTTGGGCCTGGAGGTGAGGAGGACGAGAAACCCCGGCACCTGAAGCGCAGCGATCGCAGCCATGACGGCATCGCTCGCCCGGTCGATCCAGTGCAGATCCTCGAGCAGAACGATGGTTCGCTGACGACTGGCGATGCTCTCGATGATGGCGCAGCTTGCGTCGGAGATCGCACGTCCCCGGGCATGGGGCTCGAGCTCGTTCCACTGTGGATTCGTTGTCGGCAGATCGAGCACCGCGTCGAGTGCACATTGTTGAATCTCGCCGAGCTCCTTCCGGACATCCGCCGGACCGTCGGGATCCTTTGCGGCGGCCTCCAGGGCAGATAGCAGGACGCGCTTGAGCGTACTGAACGGAGCCCCCTGGAGGTTCGGGCTGCATTCGGCGTCGATCAGGCGCCAGCCATCGGATCTGAGCTCCTGGACGAACTCGTGCGCCAGCCGCGATTTGCCGATGCCCGCGTCGCCGAGCAGCAGGACCGTCCGCCGGCTCGTTCTGGCGCTTTCGACAGCACGGGCCAGCAATGCCCGCTCCGTCGTTCGATCGACGAATCGCGAGACGCTGCGCGCCCGCCGCACCCGCCAGCTCGACAAGTCGCTCGCCCCCACGATCCGGTAGACCGGCACGGACTGATTGAAGCCCCGCAACGGCTTGCCGCCCAGATACTCGAATCGGACATGCCCTTCGGCAAGCTCCTGGCAGGCTTTCGACACGTAGATCTGATTCGCCTCAGCCGCCGATTCCAGGCGCGCGGCCAGATGCTGGGCGGCGCCACCGATTTCGTAGACCTTGGAAAACTCGCTCGCGACCATGTAGGCGACGACATGGCCCGAGTGCAGACCAACCCGGACCTGGAGCCCGGGATCGCCCAGGCCGACGACGCGCCGGACCAGTTCGATCGCCGCGTGGCAGGCCAGCGGAGCATGATTGTCGTCCGCGATCGGGGCACCGAACACCGCAGAAAGCCCATCGCCCAATTCCTTGCTGACGATGCCTCCAAACTGACGCACCGCGCCTCTCATCGCCGCCAATGCCGGCTCAAGGCGCAAGACGGCCTCCTCCGGATCGAGATCGGCGACAAGGCCTGTGGAATCGACGACGTCGGCGCGGAGAATCGTCACGAACCGGCGTTCGCTGTCCGGCTCGGAACGACGCACGGCCACCCCGCATTTGGAGCACCAGCTATCGCCTGGGTCGATCGCCGACTGACACGCGACACAATGCATTTCCGTGCCTTCAAAAGCTGCAGCGCCGCCGTTTGCCGACCGGCGCTCGCAAGGAGCCCGGCGCAAGATTACTCATCGGAAGATTCATGGCAATCGAACTTGCATGCCGCATGGCTGCATCTCCACCTGCAGCTCTCTGGACGAAGCACAATTTCGAGTGATAGCAATTACCCGCGCGAATGTGGGGCCGCGCGATCTAGGGGGCGCCGAGGCTTTCGTTCTGGCCGACGAGCTTTGCTGGGCTGCACGTCACCCGGATTGATTAGATCATATCGAAGGACAAGGCGATGGGTGGCAAGACATACAACGGCAAGCCGTTCAAGGACTTGATGAACAGCAACTACTACCCTCTGGCGAACATGAAGAAGAGCGTGGCCAAGCTCAAGGCATCGGACGACATCGATCTGCCGACCCTGGAATACGGCCAGTACCATCTGATCCTGACGCCGGCATCGAGATGGCCCCAGGGAAGCGCCAAATACTGGCACAAGGAGAAGGGCCGGGCTCGTCTCGACCTCAGCACCCAGCCGAACACGGTCCCGCTGTCCAGGGATGAGCCCGGTGTCATTCCCCTGACGCGATGCGACCTGCTCGATGCCTGCGTCCGGAAGTGCTTCAACTCCGAGCCGCCAATCCCGATGAAAACCAACATCATCGTCCACGCGCCAAACGACGCCTATGCCCACCGGCACGAGATCCGATTGGAGTGGGAGTACAAGAAGGGCTCGGACAAGCCGACGCTGCTCTATCTGACGATGGTCTGTCCGCACAGGGACTGATTGGAACGTTCTGCTTCGTTGCGAAAATGATGGTCGCTCGCGCCACAGGCGCGGGCGTTTTGTGTGCGTGCCGACCGCGAAGGAGGCCCGCCGGCACCCTCGCATAGCCCGGCATCGCTTCATGAGCTTGGCCGCGAAGCGCAACTCATGATCTTTGCGCTTTTATGCGGCCTCGCCCCAGGGCTTCAGAATGATCTTGCCCACACTGGCTCGTTCGGCGAGAAGACGATGCGCGTCTGCCGCCTTGCTCAGGGGTAGAGTGTGCCCGATCTGAACATCGATTGCGCCGGACTTGATGAAGCCGATCAGCTTCTGCAAAGCGGCGACCGCTTGTTGCGGCCGTGACTGAAACCAGCCACCGACATAATATGTAATCAACGACTGATTCATGCCGAGCATGGCATAGGGATTGACCGGCTTACGCTCGCGGGACGCCGCGCCGAAGACGACGATACGACCGAACGGCCCCATTGCCTGAAGACTCTGGTTCAGAACATCACCACCGGTTGCCTCGAGAACCACGTCGATGCCTTTTCCAGCGGTGAGTTCGCGTGCCTCCTTGACCCAATCGGGTTTGGTGTAGTCGAGCGCGGCGTCCGCACCGAGTTTCAATGCGAGTTCGCGCTTGGCCGGTGTGCTTGCCGCAGCAATGACCTTGCCGGCGCCCAGCAGCTTGGCAAGCTGCACCGCGTAAGTGCCGACACCGCCGCCAGCCGCCTGAACCAGAACGGTCTCGCCCGGCCGCAACTGAGCGCAATCGGCAAGCGTTTGGAATGCGGTCATGCCGGCCACCACCAGCGAACAGGCCTGGTCTGGCGTTAGGCCGTCCGGGAGAGGAATGACCTTCCCGACCTTGGCGACCGCATACTGGGCATAGCCCCCTGCCCCGCCATTTTCGAGCGAGGCAAACACCTTCGCTCCGACCGGGATCGTTGTCGCTCCGTCGCCAAGCGCTTCGACGACGCCCGCGATCTCGCTGCCGGGAATAAACGGAAGCGGCGAGGGAGACGGATAGGGATCGTTGTTGCGCCTGACGACGTCGGCAAAATTGACGCTCGCAGATTCAACCTTGATCAGGACTTCACCGGCGGCAGGCGCGGGTTTCGGAGCGTCCTCGTAAACCAGCACGTCCGGACCGCCATACTGGTGCAGCTGTACAACTTTCATTGAACTCACTCCGCGGCTTCGGCCGATTCGAGCGCCGGGTAGTCAACGTACCCGGGGGCACCGCCGCCATAGAAGGTCGCGCGGTCATAGGGATTGAGCGCGGCGCCGAGTTGCAGACGGCGCGGCAAATCCGGGTTGGCGATGAAGTGCCGCCCGAAGGCAACGGCGTCGCCCTGCCCGGCGCGGATCGCCGCATCGGCCGACGGGCCGATGAAACCGCCGGCGAGAATCAGGGTACCGGGCCAGAACGGACGCAGATCGTTGATCGCGAGCGGCGCTCCGGCCTCCCCTGCATCGGTGTTACGGGATTCGATCAGGTGGACATACGCGATCTTGAGTGGAGCAAGGCGGGACAGGACGTGGCTGTAGAGTCCGATCGGGTCAGCCTCGCCGGCATCATTGACCACGCCGAAGGGTGACAACCGGACGCCGACACGATCTCCGCCCCAGATCTCGACCAGCGCAGTCATCACCTCGATCAGCAGGCGAGAGCGGTTTTCGACCGAGCCGCCGTAAGCGTCCGTGCGCTGATTGGTCTTGCTGTGAAGGAATTGCTCGATCAGATAGCCGTTTGCCCCGTGCAGCTCGACGCCGTCAAAGCCGGCAGCCAGCGCGTTGCGCGCGCCTTCCCGGTAGGCTTCGACGATCCCCGGAATTTCGGCGAGATCGAGCGCGCGCGGCGTCTCGAACGGCACCATGGCGAACGAAGGCGTGAACGCTTTGCCCGCGGGAGCAATCGCCGACGGCGCGACAGGCTGCACGCCGTCCGGCTGGAAGCTCGAATGGGAAATCCGGCCGGTGTGCCAGAGCTGCAGAAAGATGACGCCGCCCTTGGCGTGAACCGCATCGGTGATCTTCTTCCATCCCGCGACCTGTTCGGCTGAATGAACGCCCGGCGTTGCCGGATAGCCCTGCCCATGGGGCGTGACCTGCGAAGCCTCGGCAATGATCAATCCGCCTGATGATGCGCGTTGCGAATAATAATCGACGGCGAGGTCCGTCGGCACATTGCCGGTCGAGCGCATCCGCGTGAGAGGCGCCATCACGACGCGATGCGAGAGCGCGTAGCGACCGAGCTTGAGCGGGGCGAACAAGTGCGCGGAAGTCATGGCGTCATCCTTCGTTTGAGAACGAACAGGAAGCCCGCAAAATGGGATCCCTCATTCTGGTTTCATCTTGAAACCATGGACAACATGACGGAGATGGTTTAAGTTTGCAACCAGTATCTCATCACATCGCCGTGGGCGCCGTGGCAGACGAGGCAAAAGGATGAAAGGTAAGCGGACCAACCTCGATGATGCAGCCTGCGCCATTGCGCGATCGCTCAGCGTGATCGGCGACTGGTGGTCGCTCCTGATCATCCGCGATGCGTTGGCTGGGAAGCGGCGGTTCGGTGAGCTTCAGAAAAGCCTCGGGATGGCAAAGAACATCTTGTCGGTCCGGCTGCAGAAGCTCGTCGAGCACGGCATCCTCGCCACCGCTCCAGCTTCGGATGGCACCGCCTACAAGGAATATGTCCTCACCCCCAAGGGGAAGAAGCTCTACCTTGTCCTGGTCGCGCTCTGGCAGTGGGGCGAAGAATATTGCTTCGCACCCGGCGAGCTCACCTACGACATGGTCGACAGGGAGACGCAGAAGCCGTTTCAGCCGCTCGAACTCAAGGCGCGAGATGGACGCGTACTCGGGCCGCGCGATATGCGGGCATTGCCGCGCCCGGCGCCAAAGGCGCAGCGCAGAGCTTCATCAAGCCGATAGATGCATGTTGCGCCTTGCGGAACACTGCCGTTCACGGGGCGCATGATTTTAGGGATTTCCGGACGGCCAAGACCGCGCCGGTGAATCACCCAAACAAAAATGGCCCGCGTCATGCGGGCCATTTTCGTATCGGATCCGGTCGATCCGAATTTGGTTGCGGGGATAGGATTTGAACCTATGACCTTCAGGTTATGAGCCTGACGAGCTACCGGGCTGCTCCACCCCGCGTTAAACACTTGCACGCCTTCAGTGAGATCCCGGGGACGGTCGGTTGAGGCCGGCGCTGTTCGCGTGGCTTTCCGCTTCCGTCCCAAAGGCTTCCTTGGAAGGCAACCCCGGGCAAAGCCCGTCGGGTGCGGGGCGTATGTACCAACCCAAGCTGCCTTTGGAAAGGGCTGCGGGAACGTTTTTTTCGACTTTATGACAAGCGAATGGACCGATTTCGGCGGCGTTCCGCCCGCTCTTGCCAGAAGTTCCACAAAGGACCAGCTTGCGGCAACAAGATTAAGGCCAAAGCGCCGGCTGAGGGAGGATTCGCCCGTGGACAAATCCCTGACGAGCGCCCCGCTGCGGGCGCTGGAGGAGGCCTTCCGCGCCATGGTCGCGCGATCACGGGACGAGCCGGCGGCCGGCCTTGCC
>NZ_JALBHA010000233.1:0-9293 GCF_023006445.1 Bradyrhizobium sp. SHOUNA76 | reverse complement strand
CGAGCCGACTGCGATCGGCCGCAGCGCGCCCGCCTTGACCTGCGGCAGCAGCGCCGGCAGGTCGAGGAACGTCATCTGCACCTGCTGGCCCAGCAGATCATTCACGGCCGGCGCGGCACCGCGATAGGGCACGTGCACGATGTCGATCTTGGCCGTCAGCTTGAACAATTCGCCGGCCAGATGCGGCAGGCTGCCGGGGCCGGATGATGCGAAGTTGAGCTTTCCGGGCTGCGCCTTGGCCAGCGCAATCAGCTCGCCAATGTCCTTTGCGGGCACGTTGGTGGCGACCACGAGCATTTCGGGCACGGTCGCAACCAGCGTCACCGGCGTGAGATCGGCCAGCGTGTCGTAGGCGACTTTCTCCATGCTCGGGCTGATCGCGAGGGCGCCGGCGCTGGAGATCGCGATGGTGTAGCCGTCGGGCGGGGCCTTGGAGACGGCGTCGGTGCCGAGCACGCCGCCCTGGCCGCCGCGATTGTCGATCAGCACCGGCTGGCCTGACAGCTCCGACATGCGCTGCCCGATCACACGCGCGATGATGTCGTTGGGACCGCCGGCCGGGAACGGCACGATCAGCTTGATCGGCTTGACCGGAAAATTCTGCGCCGACGCCAGCGTTGGCAACAGCAGAAACAATCCAAGGAGCAGCCTGCGTGAGATGGTCATGCAAGCCCTCCGCCCGCGTTGTTATTGGTTGAGAAGCCTCAAGGCTTCTTCGTGCACCCTGGCGTCGCCGGCCGCGATGATGCGACCGCCGCCCTGGGCCGGCTTGCCTTCCCAGGTGGTGACGACGCCGCCGGCGCCGGTCACGATCGGGATCAGGGCCGCGATGTCGTAAGGCTTCAGCTCGGTCTCGACCACGAGATCGACGTGACCCGCCGCCAGCATGCAATAGGAGTAGCAGTCGCCGCCATAGCGCGACAGCCGGGCGCCCTTTTCGATCCGGCCGAAGATGGCGCGGTCACGCTCATTCATCAGCAGTGGGCTGGTGGTGTAGGTCGTCGCTTCCGACAGCGAGGCGCAGCGGCGGACCTGCAGCCGGCGCTCGCCGGACGGGCCCTTGTAGTTGGCCGAGCCGTTGTCGCCGGAGAAGCGCTCGCCGATGAAGGGCTGGTGCATCATGCCGTAGACCGGCGCGCCCTTGTGCAGCAGTGCGATCAGCGTGCCCCAGATCGGAAAGCCGCCGATGAAGGATTTGGTGCCGTCGATGGGGTCGAGCACCCAGACATAGTCGGCGTCCTCGCGCTCATTGCCGAATTCCTCGCCGACGATGCCGTGCTGGGGGAAGCTCGCCTTGATCAGCCGCCGCATCACCGCCTCCGCGGCGCGGTCGGCCTCCGTTACGGGGTCGAAATCCCTGGTCTTGCTCTTGTCGTCGATCGACAGCGAGGTGCGGAAGAACGGCAGGATGGTTTCGCCGGAGGCGGTGGCGAGCCGTCCGATGAAGGCGGAGAAGTCGATCACCGTCACAGGCCGAATCCTCAAAAGCGAAAGTTGGATGAAGCTCGCCTCTTGCCTAGCTCAATTCGGCAGCATCTTGCAGCGCTGTCTTGGTTTGCACCCTGGTATTTTGAATGCCGCGGCCGGCTGCCTCATCTCCGTCATCTCCTGGCCAAATATCGATCACTGCGTTGAAAACTTAGTTCCCACCATGCCTCGTTCGTATGCAAACACCTATCAACCCATTGAATTTCCTTATCAAAGAAACTGAATCTGGGTTTCCGTGGAAGCAACTGAGCCATGTGCGTATTGCATGGGAAACGGCTCAAAAACCCTTGCACTTTGTGCGTCGCGGTCGCATATTGTTGCGGTGCGGTAGCGCTTGGCGTTACCGCTGCCCTCCTTGGGCGTTTCCTCCCTAGACTTGGGCCGCTTGCGTCATTCGCGAGCGGCCCTTTTTTCTTGCGGCCAGCTTTCAGTTCAGCGCGCGCAAATGGGCGAAGCGAAGACGCGTTCGCGCCAACCGCAGACCACACGATCTCAATAAGAAAAGCCGGCGCCTATTCCGCGGCGGCCTGGAACGGGCCGAGGTCGCCGAATGGAATCGTCGTCGCCAGCACGTCGGCGAGAACGCCGAAGTCGGTCGCCACTTGCGCAAAGCGTGGACTGCGCTCGCGCCGCCGCTCGTCCATGTAGATCGCGCGGTTGAGCTCGAGTTGCACCGCGTGCAGGCCGCTCGCGGGATTGCCGTAATGCTCGGTGATGAAGCCGCCGGCGTAGGGCTTGTTGCGGCCGATCGAATAGCCGAGGCCGGTCATGGTCTCCTCGACCCGGTCGGGCAGAAGCGGCGTGCAGCTCGTGCCGTAACGGTCGCCGATCACGACGTCGGGCCGGCGCGGCTCGTCGCGGGACACGCCGACCGAGGGCATCGAGTGGCAGTCGACCAGCACCACGGTGCCGAACATCTGGTGCACCTTGTTGATCAGTCGGCGCAGCGCGCGGTGATAGGGCTTGTACAGCGTCTCGATCCGCCCCAGCGCATCGTCGACCAGGATGCGGTCGCGGTAGATCTCCTGGCCGTCGCCGACCACGCGCGGAATTGTGCCGAGGCCGCCGGCGACCCGCATCGAGCGGGTATTGGCAAAGCTCGGCAGCCGGCCGGTGAACATGCGCGGGTCGAGCTCATAGGGCTCGCGATTGACGTCGACATAGGAGCGGGGAAAATTGACTCTGACGGTTGGAAAGCCGCGCTCGCTCAAATGGCCGATCAACTCGTCCATGAACGAATCTTCGGACCGCCGCAGCGTCGGCAGGTCGATCCGCGAGGCCGCCAGAAATTCGTCCGGATAGGTCGAGCCGGAATGGGGCGAGTTGAAGATGACAGGCGCGCGCCATTGCGCGGGCTCCACGATCTCGAAGGCTGGCGACACCTCGCCGTCAAACCGGGTCATCTTCTCAGGCTTCGTCCCTTCGCCGCAGGATCCGGGCCCCGGATCGCATGATTCGGCCGATGGATGCGGCTCTTATGTGTCGTCATTGTCCGGAATCGCAACCATTCTGCCAAGCGAAAAGATGTGATCGGCGCTGGAACATGTCTTAACCGTGTGGGCAGGGAAGCGGGGACGCCGGCGGGGCTCGATTGCTTCGAGCCGCATTCCGGTTCACAAAGAGCCGGCAGCGAGAGCCCGCTTGGGTTAAGATTTTCACCCCAAATTTACCCTCTGTCGGGCTTAGTGACCTCTGCTGATATCCTCTGGGGATCGACGTTTCCTGCCATGCCCAAAATCCTGCTCGCCGAAGACGACAACGACATGCGCCGTTTCCTGGTCAAGGCGCTGGAAAATGCCGGTTTTCAGGTCTCGTCCCATGACAACGGCATGGCCGCCTATCAGCGGCTGCGGGAAGAGCCGTTCGAGATGCTGCTGACCGACATCGTGATGCCGGAGATGGACGGCATCGAGCTCGCCCGCCGGGCTTCGGAACTCGACCCCGACATCAAGATCATGTTCATCACCGGCTTCGCCGCGGTGGCCCTGAACTCGGATTCGGACGCCCCCAAGAACGCCAAAGTGCTGTCCAAGCCCGTGCATCTGCGCGAATTGGTCAGCGAAGTGAACAAGATGCTGGCGGCCTGAATCGGCCCCGTTCCGTCCTTGCGCCGGCTCCCCTGAGCCGTTATAGGGACCCCACCCGATCTAGACGACCTCTAGGGCACGTAGCTCAGCGGGAGAGCACTACCTTGACATGGTAGGGGTCACAGGTTCGATCCCTGTCGTGCCCACCATCCTTCGCTCGCAAAGCGAGAGAAGGATGCCACGCCGAAGCCCAAAGGGCGAAGGCGGGCTGCCGCCGCGAGCTACGGCTCGGCAAGCCATCAATCTTACTGCGAAGCGTGTCCGGCGTAGCTCTCAGAGCGAAGACGGACCGGGGCGTCTTGCGCCGTCGCCTTGGAACACGCCCCATCGACGCGGCATTATTCCATCATGCCGAAGCCCTCCACAAAACCCTTCAAGCGCGGCGATCACGTCAGCTGGAATTCCGAGGCCGGCCGGGTGCGCGGCCATATCCTGCGCGTTCACACGGAGGACGTCGACTACAAGGGCTACACGCACCACGCCAGCCCGGACGATCCGCAATACGAGATCCAGAGCGACAAGACCGACCACGTCGCCCTGCACAAGGGCCGCGCATTGCGGTTGTTGAAGAGCTGACGGCCCGCGGCCCGAGCTGACGAGGCGTCCCCATGGCTCATCCCTTCTTCACCATCGGTCATGCCACGCGTTCGATCGAGCGATTCAGCGAATTGCTGCAGGACAGCTCGGTCACCTTCGTGGCCGACGTTCGCACCGTGCCCCGCTCCCGCACCAACCCGCAGTACAATCGCGAGGTCCTGCCGCAATCGCTGGCGGCCGTTTCGATCGGGTACGAGCACATTGCCTCGCTCGGCGGCCTGCGCAGCCGCAAGCGCGAGGTGCCGCGCGAGACCAACGCGTTCTGGCAGAACGGCAGCTTCCACAATTACGCCGACCACGCCATGAGCGCGGCTTTTCATGAAGGGCTCGCGCATCTGCGGGCTCTCGGGCAGGTCCAGCGCTGCGCGATCATGTGCGCAGAGACCTTGTGGTGGCGATGCCACCGGCGGATCATCACGGATTATCTGCTCGCTGCCGGCGAGACGGTGTTTCACATTCTCGGGCCCGGGCAAGTCAAGCAGGCCGAGATCAATCCGGCTGCACAATCGCTGCCTGGTGGGCACCTGGCCTATCCGGCGGAGAATTAGCCTGTTCCAGCGAACGAGGTTATGCCTCCGTCCCCGGCGCCGTGAGCCCAAGCATACGCGTCGGCCGCTTGAACAGGACCTCCGCCGATTTGTCCCTAGCCGTAGGGACAGACTTTCTCCCCGGCCAGAGCGACATTGCTTTGGCGAAATATAATACCAGGGAGAACATCATGATCCGGCGCTGCCTCGCCGCCTTTTGCGTCTGCACCGCGATGGTTCTCGCCATCCCCTCCGCAAATGCCGATATCAAGGTGGGAATCGTGGTTTCTGCTTCGGGGCCAGGCTCGGCGCTCGGGCAGCCGCAGATGCGGACGGTTGCTGCCCTCCCCAAGGAGGTCGGCGGCGAGAAGATCGTCTATATCGCCCTCGACGATGAATCGGATTCGACCAAGGGCATTCAGAACGCGCGGCGGCTCGTGATTCAGGACGGTGTCGACGTCCTCATCGGCTCCTCGCTGACGCCGGTGACCATGCCGATGCTCGATGTCGCCTGGGAGGCCAAGACACCGATCATCTCGCTCGCCGCGGCGACAGCCATCGTCCAACCGATGGACGAACGGCGCAAATGGGCCTTCAAGGTCGTTCCCAACGACGCCTGATGGCGCTCGCGATCCTCAAGCATATCGCCAAATCAGGCGCGAAGACCCTCGGCTACATCGGCGTCTCCGATGGATATGGCGAGGGCTATTACAAGGAAGTGAGCAGGCTTGCTCCCACCCTCGGCCTGACCCTGACCACGCACGAAGTCTATGCGCGCGCCGACACCAGCGTGACCGGCCAGGCTCTCAAGGTGATGGCGACAAATCCGGACGCCGTCTTCATCGCCTCGGCGGGCACGCCGGCGGTCCTGCCGCAACAGGCGCTTCGCGAGCGAGGCTATTCCGGCAAGATCTACCAGACCCACGGTGTGGCCACCGAGGAGTTCATCAAGCTCGGCGGAACCAGCGTCGAAGGTGCCGTCTTCACCGGCGAGGCGTTCACGATCGCGGACGATCTGCCGGCGGACGATCCGTTCCGCAAGATCCGGGACCAATTGCTGTCCGCCTACGAGAAGGCGAACGGGCAGAAGCCGAACATCTTCGCAGCGCATCTGTGGGATTCTATGGCGCTGCTCCAGACGGCGATACCAACTGCATTGAAGACCGCGAAGCCCGGAACGGGAGAGTTTCGCACCACCCTTCGCGACGAGCTCGAGCGCGTCAAGGAGGTGTATCTCAACAACGGCCTGTCCACGATGAGCGCAACCGATCACAATGGATATGACGAGCGCTCGGCATTCTTGATCAAGGTGGAAGGAGGCCGCTTCAGGCTGATGAAGTAGCCGCGGAACGCTCCGCGTGATCGGCATTGGCCCATGTCCGAAAAAGGCGTGGACCCGGGCGTGATCGTCTCCATAATCGACACGGAAGACAAATTGCCCGGGCAATCAACCTGGCCAAGAATGCGGCGCGCGCCGCAAAGGGACCGGAGACGCCTATGTTCACCACCCCGATCGCAAAATCGATGATGACGCTCGCCATAGTCTGGGGTCTCGCAATTCCGCAGGCCCACGCGGACTCGTCGCTGCCGGTAGGACCGAAAGTGGGCGACCAGAACCTGTCGCCGTTCTATCGCTGGTCCGAAACCTTGCCCGAGAGCGCCGGCGTGATGTTGCGCAAGGAACCAATGCTCGTGCAGCCCGAAATCACGGGCGCGGCACTCGCTGAGCGCATCCTCTACACGTCGAGCGATCTGCGCTGGCGCGCGGGCATCGTGCCGGTCAGTGGCACGCTCTATCTGCCCAAGGGCGAGCCGCCGGCCGGAGGCTGGCCCCTGATTGCCTGGGCGCACGGCACGCTCGGGGTCTCCGATGCATGTGCACCGTCCTGGACTGGTCATAAGCCGCGCGATGCCACCTACATCCAGCGCTGGCTGGAGAACGGCTTTGCGGTCGTCGCCACCGACTATCAGGGTCTCGGCGGCCCGGGCCCGCATCCCTATCTGATCTGGGAGGCGGAAGGCCGTTCGGTGCTCGACGGAGTGCGCGCGGTGCTCTCCGACTATAAGGACAGGCTCGCGTCCAAAGTCTTCGTTACCGGCCAGTCGCAGGGCTCGGGTGCCGCGATGGGCGCAACTGTGATTGCCGAGAGCTACGCGCCGGACGTCCCGCTCGTCGCCACTGTGGCAACGGGCCTCGTCTCGACCTTCCCGGACGGTCCTTACAAGCCGCCGCAGACCACCGCGATCGGCTCGCCGATCTATACGTCGCTCATGCTGCTTGGCGGTTCGCTGCCCGACGGCGCGCCCTCCGCCGATGATCTCGTCTCCGACAAGGGCAAGCCGATCCTGAAAGCGGCGCGCGAGGGCTGTACGACCGAGATGCGCATTGTCGCCCGGCAAGATGGTATTACTGTCGACAATGTCTACGTCGAGCCGATAGCCAATGTGCTGGCGCGGCTGACCGCGATCACGGACATGAAGGCCGTGCGGCTCAAGGTGCCGTTGCTGCTCGGCACCGGCCTTGCGGATTCCACGCTGGTCCCGGCCCGGCAATATGCCGAGGTCGTGGCCTTGTGCGCTGCTGGAAACGATGTGGTCTGGAAGACCTATCCCGGTGCCACGCATAATGGCGGCCTGAACGCCGCCTTCCCCGATGCGCTCGCTTTTGTTCGCGGCATGCTCGCGGGCCAGAAGCCGCAAGCCAATTGCGCCGGGATTGCGGAGCCCGGCCCTCCCGGCGAGGCCACGCAAGGGGTGGCCTTCAACGATTGATCGGCCGCGTATTTCCTCGCCGCCGCCTCGTCCCACGCGATGCCGGCGTCATCGCGCTCAGCAAAGCAGGAGCGAGCTTACGCAGCGCCGTCTGTTGCGCCCAGCAGCAAACCCTTCAGCCCGGTCGGAAACAGGCTCGGCGCGCCGTCCGCATCGAGATCGGCAAGGTCGAACCAGCGCGCGACGATCTGCTCCCCGTTATCCTCCCTGAAGTCGATGCGGTCCTGATCGCGGAATGCGGCATCGGGAAACTCGACTTCGGAGATGAACATCACCTCGTGCCCGGTCGCGCCCTCGTGCACGAAAATGTTCTCCAGCATCAACGGCTCGCCCTTGAGCGTGACGTCAATGCCGAGCTCTTCGTTGAATTCACGCACCAGCGCCGCCCGCCAGCTCTCGCCGAACTCGATCTCGCCGCCCAGCGGACGCACGCCCTTGATCCGCCCGGCATCGTCGCGAACCTCGGCCGCCAGCAGCCGCCCGTCCCGCCAGTGCAGGCCGATCGCGACGACGCGGATGTGGGCATGAGGGCGCCAGGTGGTCATGGGGCATCGTTATCGCGCTCGTCACCGCCGCGCAATGCGTGGAAGCGAAGCCCTGTCGGGCCGGATCCGCACCGCCTTCGGCATGCAACAGCTTGGCAGCCTTGATCCATGACTTGTCGCCTGCCATTGTCCTGTCGTCCCCACGGCGACGATGCCGATGCATCGTTTCGCCGGATGTGAAAGACAAGGCAGGCCAACGACATGAGCAGCGTGAACAAGCCCGGCGGCAATTACCTGCCGGTTATCATCCATGGTGGAATTGCGTATGTCAGTGGCCAGTTGCCGCGTCGCGGCGAGGACCTGCTGTATGCGGGCAAGGTCGGCGCTGGCGTCGATATGGCGGCCGCGCAAGAGGCTGCCGCCCTCTGTGCCGATCTCTGCATTTCCGCCATCAATCACGCAACAGGCGGAGAGGACAGGATCGTCCAGGTCCTGCAGGTCGTAGGATACGTCGCTTCAGCGCCTGGATTTACCCAGCAGTCGCAAGTCATGAACGGGGCCTCCGACCGGCTGATCGAGCGCCTCGGTGATCGCGGCCGTCACACGCGTACGTCCGTCGGTGTCGCCGAATTGCCGCGGGGGGCGCCGGTCGAGTTGAACATGATCGCCGCCGTTCGGTCGTAGCAGGTCGTCTTATTTGACGAGATATCTGGCGACCGCCGCCTCGTCCCACGCGATGCCGTTGCCGGGCTCCTCGCTCGGCAACGCAAAGCCGTCCTTGACGGTCAGCCGCGTCGCCAGCACGGCATCAGCCCAGTCGACATATTCCAGCCAATGCGCGGTCGGTGTCACGCAGAGCAGGTGCGCGCTGACTTCCGAGAACAGATGCGAGGACATCTCGATGCCGGCGGCATGCGCGAGCGCGGCGGCGCGCAGCCAGCCGGTGACCCCGCCGATGCGCTGCACGTCGGGCATCACGTAGTCGCAGGCTTCCGCCGACAGCGCCGTCTGCATCGAGAACGCGCTGTCAAAGTTCTCGCCGATCTGCACCGGCGTATGCAGCGCGTCGGCGATGCGGGCGCAGCCGGCATAGTCGTCGTGGCGGATCGGCTCCTCGATCCAGCTCAAGCCCTCGTCGTCGAGCATCTCGCCGCGGCGAATGGCCTCGGTCACCGTCAGCGCCTGATTGTAGTCGCACATCAGCGTCACCTGATCGCCGACGGCCTTGCGCACCGCGCGGACGACGGCGAGATCCTCCCGCGCATCGGGCCGGCCGACGCGGATCTTGGCGGCGTGAAATCCCTCGGCCAGCAGCTTGTGCGCCTCTTCGACCGCGG
>NZ_JALBHA010000232.1:0-9301 GCF_023006445.1 Bradyrhizobium sp. SHOUNA76 | reverse complement strand
CGCGGACCTCGCCGACCAGCGGATGGCTGGTGAGCTCGCGCAAGCGGCCCTGCATGTAGCCGCCGAGCTCGGCGGCATGCGCGACCAGACCGCGCTCCTCGATGATCTTGAGGTTTTCCAGCGCAATCGCCGAGCCGACCGGATGGCCGCCCGCGGTGAAGCCGTGGCCGAGCACGCCGATCTTGTTGCTCTCGTCAGCGATCGGCTCGAACATGCGGTCGTTCATGATGATCGCCGAGAATGGAAAATAGCTCGAGGTAATCTGCTTGGAGACCACGAGCACGTCGGGCTTGATACCGTAGGTCTCGCAGCCGAACATCTTGCCGGTGCGGCCGAAGCCGCAGATCACCTCGTCGGCGACCAAGAGGATGTCGTACTTGTTCAGGACCTTCTGGATCTTGTCCCAATAGGTCGCCGGCGGCACGATGACGCCGCCCGCGCCCATCACCGGCTCGCCGAAGAACGCCGCGATCGTATCGGGCCCTTCCTTCTGGATCAGGGCGTCGAGCTCCTCCGCCCGGCGCGTCGCGAACGCCTCCTCGCTCTCGCCGGGGGCGCCGTCCTTGTAGAAATGCGGCGAGCCCGTGTGCAGGATGTTCGGCAGCGGCAGGTCGAACGAGCGATGGTTGTTCGGCAGGCCCGTGAGACTGGCCGAGGCAATGGTGACGCCATGATAGGCGCGCATCCGGCTGATCACCTTCTTGCGCTGTGGCTGACCGAGCGCGTTGGAGCGATAGGCGATCAGCTTCAACACGGTGTCGTTGGCTTCCGAGCCGGAATTGGTGAAGAACACCTTGCTCATTGGCACAGGCGCGAGCGCCACCAGCTTCTCGGCAAGGTCGATCGAGGGCCCGTGCGATTTGGCGGAAAACGTGTGATAGAACGGCAGCGCCAGCATCTGCTTGTGCGCGGCCTCGACCAGCCGCTTCTCGTTGAAGCCGAGCCCGACGCTCCACAGGCCGGCCATCGCCTCGAAATAGCGCTTGCCCGACGCATCGAAGACATAAGGACCATCACCGCGCTCGATCACCAGCGGACCGGCCTGCTGATGCGTGCGCGCGTTGGTGTAGGGATGGAGCTGATAGGCCACATCCCGGGCCTCTTGCGAATTGGGCAGCATGGACATTTGCGAAGATCCTTGAAAGCGTGACGTCGCAGGCAGAGCCAGCGTCATCACTCGATGATCAAGTACCTTGGCTATTGCGACAGCGCGAAGCTTGCAACGCCAATTCGTCGGCAGCAAGCGCTCAGCAGCGTTGCACAAAGCCGCATGTCGGGATTTGGGCAGCTCTCACGCAGCGTCGTCGTCATGCCCGCCATCGGCACCGGCAGCGGCTTCCCTCACCTCCACCAGCGCCATCGAGAGCAGATAGGCCGTCGTCGGCAGACCCAGCCTGCGCGCCGTCTCGGCGGCATGCGACAGATCGCTCGCCAGCTCCTTGAGCTCGTCTCCCCGTGACAATCTCTCACCCCGTCCGCCGGTCGCGGCCGCCTACAGCGCGACGGCGCCGCTGGTTCTGATCAGTTCGGCGCTGGACTGGACTGTAGCAAAGTTCCCGATGACATTCACTACCGCATGCTTGTAGGCGGCGGCATCGCCCATACCTGGCGTCCGGCAAGCCACGGCATCTGTGACCACGTGATAGCGATGGCTGCGGTGAAACCCGTCCACGGCAGTGGCCAGAATGGTCTCGTCCAGGGAAAAACCGATCAGAATGCAGCGCATGGCGCGGATATTAGACATATGGTCCACAAACCGCGACGAGCTGTAGGCGGACGGCAGCGGGTGCTCGAATGTCATCTCTCCCGGCCGCGGCTTGGTCTGCGCGATCCAATCGGTCAGCCTGGATGCCGGATTGAACCAGGCTGCCTGCGCGATGCGTTTCAGATGCATCACCGGCCACAGATTGCCGCGCCACAGCGTCAGCAGTTCCAGGCAACGCGCCGTGGTGGCGTCGCCGTCGAGGATAACGTGGCGGCGCCCGGGGGTCAGGTATTCGACCTGAAGATCCGCGCAGACCAGGATCGGCGGATCATCGTGGATAGAAGCCAGCATCGTGTTGCGCAGAGCTGCACCAATTTCAGCGGTCGGCGAGCGCGAGGTCCCGCAGCGGTGAGGACACCGCCCGCCCCGCCGAGGCGTCGAGCACACCCGGCCGGTCCCAATCGCCCTCGGGACGGATGATCACATAGGGATCGCTGTCGAGCGTGATGGCGTCCGGGCCCGGCTCGATCTCCAGCAGCATTTCCGTGTAGGAAAAATCCGAGAAGGTGATCTTGCGATTGTGGCCGAGCGGCTTGGCGCCGAAATGGGCCCAGAAATCGACCAGCCTGTCCTGCGCCTGACCGTAGATCTTGCGAAAGCCCTTGCGCTTCACGTAGTCGACGCTGGCCTGCACCAGCTTGAACGAAACGCGCGAGCGCCGGTATTGGTGACGCACCGCGAGCCGCTCCACCTTCGCGAAATCGCCGAAGAAGCGCACCCGCAGACAGCCCGCAGGCTCGTTGCCGACGAAGCCGATGAAGTGCGCGGCGACCATGTCGTTACCGTCGAACTCCTCCTCGAATGGACAATCCTGCTCGGCGAGATAGACCGCGGAGCGGATGGCTGTGACCAGCATGAGATCGCTGGGATCGCGCGCGAGGCGGATGGTGATGGCGCGGGAACAGGGCTTGGCGACAGGAATCCTAGTACCATGCATCTGCAAAACTCCTTGCTTGGATGATCGCGCCCGGCATGCGCATCGGCTGCCGATGCCAGGGCCGCTCGTAGCACCAGAGATCGGGCTGAAAGCTCGGGACCGGCGCAAAGCCGGTCGCCTTCATGATGTCGCGTCCGGCCACCGTTGACGGCTGCGCATAGCAATCGGCGTTGCGAAACCTTAGCTGTCGCAGATGCGCCGCAGCCTTGCCGAGACCGGCGATACCGCGCCCCGTCGCCGCGATCGCCCAGATGTAGATGGCGGCGACGTCTTCCTTCGCGGAAGCGAGATAGTGCGTCTCGGGCGCAGTAAGGCAGATCTCGTCGAGCAGAAGAGCATCGTGCCCGCGGTCATTGAGAAACAGGAAGGCCATGCCGCCGACGAGACGGCCCTTCCGGCTGAACGTCAGGATGCTCTGGGGATCGAACGTGAAGTATCGCGCAAGGTCGGCTGTCCCGATCCGCACGCCCGGCACCAGCCGGTGCGCCATCTGCGCAAGCGCGGCAATTTCGGAAAATTGCGCGCAGCGGACATCGACATCCGGGCTGAGCGGCAAGGCATCGAATTCATGCCTTGCGGCAAACGAACCCCTTTCCATACCCATATCACGCCTCTATCGTTCGAGGCTTTCGTGCCCCGCTATGCCAATGAGCTTAGCGGCTGGAGATCAGGAGTATGCAGCAGTTATTGCACCGGGGTGCTGCGATGATGCAGCACCGTGAAGAAGCCCTGGGCGCGTCCTGGGACGATTTGAAATTGTTTTTAGCTTGCGCAAAATATAAAAGTTTTCGCAATGCCGCCGAGGAGCTCGGGCTCACCTCCACCACGCTGATGCGCCGGATCGACCGGCTCGAAGAGAGCATCGGCTGCAAGCTGTTCCTGCGCGACCAGAGCGGGCTCACGCTCAGCGACGAAGGCACCGCGATGATCGCCGACGTCACGCATATGGAGCGTCACGCCTTCAACGTCTTCCGACGCGCCTCGCGATCGTCGAACGACACCTCGGGGACCGTGCGCGTCGCGGTGACGGAAGGCCCGGGCAATTTCTGGATCCTGCCGCGACTGATCGACTTCCAGAAGACCTACCGCAGGATCACCGTCGACTTGCGCTGCGCGATGGAGCAAGCCGACGTCGCGCGGCTTGAATCGGACATCGCAATCCAGCTCGAGCCGCCGACCAATCCCGACCTGATCGTCGCCAAGCTCGGCCGCCTGCACATCTATCCCTTCGTCTCCAAGGAGTACGAAAACCTCTACGGTGTGCCGGCGACCCTGGCCGAGTTGAACAATCACCGCATCGTCAAGCAGAGCGCGCCGCAGGTCGACGACGGCGCCTACGCGCGCGTGCTCGGGCTGAAGTCGCTCGAGGGCATCGTCGGGATCAAGACCAATTCCTCAGTCGGCGTGCTCTATGCCGTCGAGCGCGGTGCCGGCATCGGCTTCCTGCCGACGGTCTCGATCGCGCTCGGCGCGCCATTGGTCGCCGTCGATCTCGGCGTCAGCCACCATGCCGATCTCTGGCTCACCTATCACAAGGAATTCCGAACCTCCGAGCGCCACAAGATCGTGGTCGATTGGCTGAAGAAGATCTTCGATCCCAAGTCCTATCCCTGCTTCCGCGACGAGTTCATCCATCCGAACGCGCTGGTGCCGATGATGACCGCTGCGCGCGAGGGGTTTGGATTGACGGGATATGTCGCGGCGACGCCGGCGTAAGGTTCAGCTCACCACCGGTACTCGAAGCCGACCGTGCCCTGGTGGGACGTCAGCTCATTGCGGAACTTGCCGTCGTAATTGACGTAGAGCCGCGCCACGCTGGTCAGGCTCAGCGAAGCCGAGGCGCCGGCATCCGCGCCGTAGCGGCTCTCGCCGATGCCGGGAACAACGATGCTCTGAGGTCCCAGGCTGACCTGGATCGAGCCAAGGTCCTGATGGAAATTGTCGACGAACTTGCCGTAGGCGGACAGATCCAGGATCTTCTGGTCGATGACGAAGTAGCGGCCGATCTCGGCCCCGATCATGACTCGCGCCCGTGAGAGCGCGGTCGAGCCGACGTTGAGCGGATCGAGGCCGCCGGCCTCCTGGAACGCCGCGCTGGTGGCGCGCACATATTCCAGCGCGCCCTTGGGCACGATGCGCATCTGGTCCTTGGTCCAGTAATAGCTGATCTCGGTCAGCGCGCCGTCGACCGCGGCGCGATAGCTCGCGCTCGCAAAGCCAAGGCCGGTGTCGCGGCTGGAACGGACCTTGCCGAAACCGTGCACCACCGCGAAGGCCCAGGTCCACGGGCCCTTGTCGACCGAGCCATTGAAGCCGATCTGCGTCAGGTCGAGCGTCGCCGACTGCAGCGCCAGCGGCACGTCGACGTCGGTGTGGCTCTGGTCGACGGAGAAGCCGAGATTGACGCCGGGGGCCACGCGCGCCCCAAAGCCGGCGACGCCGCCGACCGTCTTGCGCCTGTCGCCGACGAAGTCGCCTTGCGCGTCGGTGCGGACCGAGATGCCGTAGCCCTCGAACCAAGTGCGGTAGCGCGGATCTTCGGTGGCTGCTGACGCCCCGCCGCCGCCGGGATTGGTGCGGAACGCCCGGTTGACGCCACCGGATGCCTGGTTGCCGAGCCGCTCCAGGAAATTCGAGCCGAGATTGAGCGCGCCGTTGCCGACCGACTGGTCGTAATTCGTCGAGGACGCCGTCGGCGTGGGGGCTGGCGGAGGCGGGGCGACCTGAGCAAAAGCGGGAGCGGCCGCCGCCATCAAACCGAGCGCGACCGTGCCCACGACCCAATTCGTCGTCAGACGAACCCGGTCCGCTCCCATCACCTGCCGTGTCCCGGAGAGCTGCGACGTGCAGCGCATGACAATGAATCCCGAAGCAAATGGCCGCGCGCAAGAATGCAACAGAGTCTGCGACGCGTGCATCGATTTGTGCCGAACTGCCACGGAGGGTCAACCGCCTGGCATGTACGACAGAGGCTATTGCCTCGATTGTGGTTCCGCTGCCACAGGTCGCAAATTGCAGCCAGCGACCCCCGATCCGGCCTTGAAATCGGAGCGCGGCTTGCTAAGGGCCGATTTTCATGTTGCAATGTTGGCCACAATCGGAATTGGCCGCGCTGTGCGTTTCGCGACGATGAGACTCGAACAGACTTCCGGAAGCCCGTTTGTGGCGTGGCACGCGAAAAGCGGCCGCGTCTTTTTTATCTAGTGGAGGAGACTGAGGATGCCACAAAAGGGCACCGTCAAATGGTTCAACCCGACCAAGGGCTATGGGTTCATCAAGCCGAACGGCAGCGACAAGGACGTGTTCGTCCATATCTCCGCCGTCGAGCGCGCCGGACTCTCGACCCTCAACGAAAACCAGGTGGTTGAATACGACCTCGTGGAGAACCGCGGCAAAGCATCCGCGGAGAACCTCAAGGTCTCCTGACTTCTCTCAAGCCTGACAAGCGAGAGATCATGACGTTGCCCCCGGCTCTGCCGGGGGTTTTTGTTTGTGAGGACCGCCGCGAGGACGGCGCTTTAGCTCACCACCGGCGCAACCAGAAAATTCTCCGAAGCCCCACTCCCCGCCGTCTTGCAGACGTCGCCCTCGATCTTGACCTTGCCGGTCGCGAGCAGCCGCAGCGCTTCGGGATAGATGCGGTGCTCGACTTCGAGGATGCGTTCCGACAGCGTATCCCCCGTGTCGTGGTCGCTGACGGGCACCGCGCCCTGCATCACGATCGGGCCGGCGTCGGTCTCGGGGATCACGAAGTGCACCGTCGCGCCAGACAGTTTGACGCCGGCGCGCAAGGCCTGGCCATGCGGATCGAGGCCGGGGAAGGACGGCAGCAGCGAGGGATGGATGTTGAGCATCCGCCCGTACCAGGACTTGGTGAATTCGGCCGTAAACAGGCGCATGAAGCCGCCGAGACAGATCAGCTCGATGCCGTGCTGATCGAGCGCGGCCTGCAGCACCGCCTCGAAGCCGGCGCGGTCCTTGCCGAACGGCTTGCTCTCGATCACCAGCGTGTTGACGCCGCTCGCTTTGGCCCGCTCTAGGCCGAGCGCATCGGCCTTGTTCGAGATGACGAGCGATATCTCGGCCGGGAAATCGGCTGCGCTTGCGGCCTTGATCAGCGCGGCCATGTTGGAGCCGCGGCCGGAGATCAGGATGGCAACGCGGCGCTTCATCACAGCGCCATGTCGAGGTGACCGTTATAGACGACGCGGTGCTCGCCCTCGGCCGGGATCACGGTGCCCAGCTGCGCCACGGTCTCGCCGGCGTCGGCGAAGACCTCGATCACCTTGTCGACCTTGTCCGGCTCGACGATCGCGATCATGCCGATGCCGCAGTTGAAGGTGCGCAGCATTTCGAGCTCGGCGATGCCGGCCTGCGCGGCCAGCCATTTGAACACCGGCAGCACCGGCAGGCGTGCCAGATCGATGCCGACGCCAAGATTCTTCGGCAGCACGCGCGGAATGTTGTCGGTGAAGCCGCCGCCGGTGATGTGGGCGAGCCCCTTCACCGCGCCGGTCTCCCGGATCGCGCGCAGGCAGGACTTGACGTAGAGCTTCGTCGGCGTCAGCAGCGCACCGCCCAGCGTCATGACGGGCGCGAACGGCGCCGGCGCCCCGAAGCCGAGGCCGGACTGCTCGACGATCTTGCGCACCAGCGAGAAGCCGTTGGAATGCACGCCCGACGAGGCGAGACCAATCACGGCATCGCCTGCGGCGATGTCCTTGCGCGGCAGCAGCGTCCCGCGCTCTGCGGCGCCGACGGCAAAGCCGCCGAGATCGTAATCGCCGTCCTTGTAGAGGCCTGGCATCTCGGCGGTCTCACCGCCGATCAGGGCGCAGCCGGATTCGCGGCAGCCTTCCGCGACGCCCGCGACGATCGAGGCCGTGGCCTCGGGGTCGAGCTTGCCGCAGGCGAAATAGTCGAGAAAAAACAGCGGCTCGGCGCCCTGCACCACGAGGTCGTTGACGCTCATGGCGACGAGGTCGATGCCGATCCCGCCGTGCAGCCCGGTCTCGATCGCGATCTTGACCTTGGTGCCGACGCCGTCGGTCGCGGCCACCAGGACGGGGTCCTTGAATCCGGCCGCCTTGAGGTCGAACAGGCCGCCGAATCCGCCGATCTCGGCGTCGGCGCCGGGCCGTGCGGTGGCGCGCACCATCGGCTTGATCAGGTCGACCAGGCGGTTGCCCGCATCGATATCGACGCCTGAATCGGCGTAAGTGAGGCCGTTTTTGCGGTCGGTCATGCCCGATTTCCAGTGGGTTTGCGGCTGGTTACGTCGAATTCCGGGGACGCGCAATGGCTCGCATGGCGCCCCTCCGTATACTATGTAGAGATATCAACCGGTTCAGCCTCCAAAGGGCCGAATTCGAGGTCAGGCCGGGTGCCGGGAAGCGCTTTCGTGAGTATTCCGAACATCATTACCCTGGGTCGCATCATGCTGGTCCCGATCATCGTCTGGGCCATCGTGTCGAGCCAAATGGAAGTGGCGTTCGCCGTCTTCCTCATCGCCGGTATCAGCGATGCCGTGGACGGCTTCCTGGCCAAGCGCTTCAACATGACGAGCGAGCTCGGCGCCCTGCTCGATCCGCTCGCGGACAAGGCGCTGCTGGTCTCGATCTACATGGCGCTGGGCATCTGGGGCGCGATTCCGCGCTGGATCGTGATCCTGGTGGTGTCGCGCGACATCATGATCGTCGCCGCGGTGATCGTATCCTGGCTGTTCGACCGGCCCGTCGAGATGAAGCCATCGAAGGTGTCCAAGCTCAACACCGTTGCACAAGTGTCGTTCGCCGCCCTGGTGCTGGCGGCGCTTGCCTTCGGCTTCAAGCCGGCTCCTTATGATATCATCCTGATGGGTCTCGTCACGGTCTTCACGCTCTCCTCCGTGTCGCTCTATCTGGTCGAGTGGCTGCGGCACATGAGCACGATCGAGGCCAAATGAGAGAGGATGCGGCCCCGCAAAAGGCCAACTCCCGCTCGATACGTCTGATCTCTTCAAATGACGCCGGCCCGCCGGCATGGAGCAAAGCAAGCGTGGCAGGCCGCGTCCATCCCCGACAATTGGCGTTTTCGCTTCCGCATGCGGAGAGCCTCAGCCGGGACAACTTTCTTGAAGGCCCCGCCAACGCGGCCGGTCTCGGCCTGATCGACAGCTGGCCGGAATGGCCGAACCGGATCATGTGGCTGGCCGGCCCGGAGGGAAGCGGCAAGAGCCATCTCGCCGCGATCTGGGCCGAGGTATCAGGTGCCCGCTCAACCTCGGCCAACGCACTGACTGCCACAGCCGTTCCGGGCGCGCTCGCCACCGGCGCGCTGGTCGTCGAGGATCTCAAGGCTGGGGAATTCGACGAACGCGCCCTCTTCCACCTGATGAATCTCGCCCGCGAGGACGGCGCCTACGTTCTCTTCACCGGACGTGAGGTGCCGGCTTCGCTGGAGATCGAGCTCCGCGACCTGCGCTCGCGTTTGCGCGCCGTGCCCGCGGTCGCGTTGCTGCCGCCCGACGACCAGCTCTTCCGCGGCCTGATCGTCAAATTCTGCGCCGACCGCCAGCTCGCGGTGGACGAGAGCGTGGTCGGCTACCTCGCCACCCGCCT
>NZ_JALBHA010000231.1:0-9307 GCF_023006445.1 Bradyrhizobium sp. SHOUNA76 | reverse complement strand
AGCGGGGTGTGGGTCCGCACCGCAAGCGGCGCGCTCCAGCGCATTGCCGTCACGGTGGGCGCGGCCGGCATCGAACAAGTCGCACTCAAGAGCGGAGATCTCGACGAGGGCAGCCAGGTGGCCGTCGGCCAGGCGATCCGCCCGGCGGGCTTTGAATTTCTCGGAATCAGGTTCGGATCATGACCGCCTCCCCACCCCTCATCAGCCTCCAGTCGGTCAGCAGGACCTATCGCACCGACGGGGTCGCGGTGACTGCGGTACGCAACGTCAGTTTCGAGATCGCGCAAGGCGAGATCGTCGCCGTGATGGGACCGTCCGGCTCCGGCAAATCGACATTGATGAACATGATCGGGCTGCTCGACTTGCCGAACGAGGGCGCCGTTTATCTCCAGGGCGCCGACGTCGCCGGGCTGTCGGAAGATCGCCGCTCGTCCTTGCGTGCCCGCAGCATCGGCTTCGTGTTCCAGTCCTACAATCTGCTTGCCCGCCACAATGCAATCGAGAATGTCGCGCTGCCGCTGGTCTATTGCGGCATCGCTCGCAAGGAACGTCTGGCGCGCGCCGAGCAGAGCCTTCAGTCCGTCGGCATGCTGCACCGGGCCCATCACTTCCCGCGGCAGCTCTCCGGCGGCGAGCAGCAGCGTGTCGCGATTGCGCGCGCACTGATCGCCTCCCCGCTGATCGTGCTCGCCGACGAGCCGACCGGCGCGCTCGACAGCCGCACCGGCGCCGAGATCCTGGCGCTGTTCGCCGCGCTCAACCGGAGCGGTCAGACCATCGTGATGATCACGCATGATCCCGGCATCGCGACGCAGTGCCGCCGCACCATCCGCCTGCACGATGGCGAGCTCGTCAGTGACGAGACCCTGGTCCCGATCCTGCCGAAACGGAGCGCCGTGTCATGACGATGCTCCAGGGCTTCCAGATCGCTCTGCACGCCTTGCGCCTCAATCCGCTGCGCAGCTTCCTCACCATGCTGGGCATCGTGATCGGCGTCGCCTCCATCGTGACGGTGTTTGCGATCGGAGCCGGCGCGCAGCTTCGCCTGCAGGAGCAGATCCGCTCGATCGGCGCCAACGTGCTGATGATCACCCCCGGCGCGGTCTATCAGGGCGGCGTGCGTCTCAAGGACGGCAGCAAGCTGACGATGACCGAGAGTGACGTGCAGGCCATCCTCGAGCAGATTCCGGAAATCCAGGCCGCGGCCGGCTCGATCGCCGGAACGGCGCAGGTCATCCATGAGGGCAAGAACTGGAATACGACCATCAACGGCACGACGACGGGGCATTTCATGGTGCGCGACTGGCAGCTTGCCAGCGGGCGTTATTTTTCCGGCTCCGAGGAGGCAGGCGCCGGCAAGGTCGTCATCCTCGGCAGCACGGTCGCGCGCGAGCTGTTCGCGCCCGGCGACGACCCGATCGGCGCGCAGATCCGGATCATGAAGGTGCCGCTCGAAGTGGTCGGCGTGCTCGATCGCAAGGGACCGGCGCAGGACGACGTCGCCTTCGTGCCGCTCGCCACCGCCAAGCTGCGCTTTCTCGGCAGTGCCAGCAACATCAATCGGGATTCGGTTGCCTACATCATCGCCAAGGTGGCCGGCGACGGCCAGATGGCGGGGGCCCGATCGGAGATCGAGAACCTGCTGCGGCAGCGCCACCGCATCCCCGCCGGCCAGGAGGACGATTTCAAGGTCCAGGATCCGGCCGCCGCGATGGAAGCGCAGCAGGGCGCGATCCGCACCGTCGCGCTGCTGCTCGTCGCCATCGCCTCGGTCTCGTTGCTGGTCGGCGGCATCAGCATCATGAATGTCATGATCGTCTCGGTTACCGAACGCACGCGGGAGATCGGAATCCGCCGCGCGCTGGGCGGGCGGATGCGGGACATCCGCCTGCAGTTCCTCTGCGAAGCGCTTGTGCTCTGCCTGCTCGGCGGCGCCATCGGTGTCGCCGGCGGCGTCACGCTCTCGATGACAGTCGCCCGCATGGCAGGATGGGTCACCTCGATCGACGGTCAGGCGATCGGCCTTGCCCTGGTCTTCTCGATCGCCACCGGCATCATCTTCGGTTTCTATCCCGCCCACAAGGCATCCAAGCTCAGCCCGATCGAGGCGCTCAAAGCGGAGTGAGAAGATGCCGAAGGCGGCCAATTCAGCCCGAAGACGAGCGAGGAGCCTATCATGAGCCCGGATCCGAAGGATTCGATTACACCGACACCGCGCGAGCGTGAGCTGATGATGCTGATCGCCCGGGGGCTGCAAAACAAGAATATCGCCTACGAGCTCAAGATCTCGGAGAACACGGTCCGGGCGCATATCGGCAACATCATGCGCAAATACCGGCTTTCGAACCGAACGCAGATCGCGATCGCGTTTGCCCTGCACGCGGCGCCATTGTCGCTACGCCGCGATCTTGCCAGGGCCGACCGCCGTCCGGCGGCGCCAAAGCCCGCGCAGGCGCCGGCTCAAAGTTCATCGGTGCTGACCGCGCCTGATTGAACGCCGGACACAATCCCTTGCGTTGCCCGACGGGCAAAACATGCGAGCCCTAGGCCAACGCGCGCAGCGAAAAATATTCCACTTTACCGAAATTCGGAAATGACGTATGTGTCGCGGCAACCCGGCCCAAGGAAGAGGGGCGTATCGCGATCGTCACGAACGCGGGCCGGACGGCGGTGGGCGCTGATTGCATCGGCGCGAAGGATTTTGCGGGGCGGGCAACCGTGAGCGAAACACCTCGCGCACACGACCGGTGTGATCGGCGTACGGCAAAATCGTGTGGTCCTGGCGCCCGGGGTCTGTGCGTCAAGTCTCAGCGGTGATGTGGCGGCCCGACCGGGCACGCGCATCGATCATCCGCAAGGCGACGGGGGCAATAGTGCAACGCTCCCCGGGGAGAGCACGACATAAGCCGTCAAACCACTGCGCAGGGAAGGCCGGGATCTCCGGTTGCCCTGTTCTCCGCTATGCAGGAGCACACGCAATCTGCTCTTGGCATGGCGGTCCACGGGAGCCAACCGGCTCCCGGCCTTCCCTGCGCCCTCTTTCAATTGAGGGCAAGGCGACGAAGCAAAGCTCGGGCCAGATGAGCCGCGAGGCTGCGAAGGTGTGTCTGCGATTTCAGCTGCGTATCACAAGCTCGAACATCGTAGGATGGGCAAAGCGGAAGCGCGCCCACAATCTTTGCCTGTCGCGATTGAATTGGTGGGCACGGCGCTGTGCGCCTTTGCCCACCCTACGCCACTGGCGAATAGAGAATGCTTCCGCAGGCATCATTTAAGACCGTCCCCCTGAGGTGGCCGCTTCTTCAGCGGCCCTCGAAGGGCGACGGCCCCGCTGCACCGTCCTTCGAGGCTCCGCATGCGATGCATTCGCATCGCACGCCTCGCACCTCAGGATGACGGGAGGAATACTGTCGGTGCGGAAAGGTTCTGGATAGATTGAGTTTGAGCTGCACGCCCAAACGATGGTCTCGTGCCCCGGACGCTGCGCAGCGCGCTCGCGCGCGCGTCGCGTCCGGACACGAGAGTGGCAGGCGCCCTCCCCGGCCCATTGCAGATGTCACAGGCCTTGTAACAAAACCGTCATCCAGCGAAACTAAACGAACCGGAGGCCGCGGTCGGCGGCCAGGCCGCCTCACTGCAGGGAGATTTTGATGCGCCGTTCACTGGTGTTGCTGTCCGCCGGACTGACAGTGCTGTCCGCCGGACTTACCAACGGACTTGCCTCCGCACAGAACAACACGCCCCGCAATTTGATCCTGTTCATTCCGGACGGCCTGCGCGCGCTGAAGGTCAACCCTGAAACGGCACCCGCCATGGCCGAGGTCCGCGACAAGGGCGTCAATTTCAAGAATTCGCATTCGCTCTTCCCGACCTTCACCATGGCCAACGGCTCGGCGATGTCGACCGGCCATTATCTCGGCGATACCGGCGTGTTCTCCAACACGATCTGGACCAATTACACCTCCGTGCCCGCCGGCGACACCGTGGTCCCCTTCATCGAGAACGACGCCGTGCTCGGCGACATCGACGAGCACTTCAAGGGCAACTATCTCAACGAAGAGACCATCCTGAAGCTGGCCCGCGACAAGGGATTCAGCACCGCTGCGCTGGGCAAGCATGGTCCGACCTACCAGTTCGATCACACCGACAAGCCCGAAAAGGCCGGCCTACACTCGATCGTGTTTGACGACGCCACCGGCGGCAAGAATGGTGTCGCGCTATCGGACGAGGTGAAGGACGCGCTGACCAAGGCCGGCCTGCCTACCACCACGCCGCCGCGCGGTGACAATTCCAAGGCGGGCGATGCCAAGACGCCGGGCACCACGTCTGCCAACGTCGCGCAGCAGGCCTATTTCGCCAACGTCGCCGCCAAGGTGGTGTTGCCGATGTTCAAGGCGCGCAACAAGCCGTTCGTGCTGGTGTTCTGGTCGCGCGATCCCGACGGCAGCCAGCACAACACCGGCGACAGCCTCAACCAGATCAAGCCCGGCATCAACGGCCCGACCTCGATGGCCGGCATCAAGAACGCCGACACCAACCTCGCCCAGCTTCGCAAGGCGCTGGACGAGCTCGGCCTCACTGCCTCGACCAACATCATCATCTCGGCCGACCACGGCTTCTCCACCATCTCCAAGGAGAGCAAGACCAGCCCTTCGGCCAAGGTCAGCTATGACGACACGCCGAAGGACTTCCTGCCGATGGGCTTTCTGGCGATCGACCTTGCGAAGGCGCTCGACTTGCCGCTGTTCGACCCCAACGACAAGAACGCGAAGATCGAAGGCAACAAGCATCCCAAGGCCGGCAACGGCGTGCTCGGCAAGGATCCCGAGAAGCCCGATCTCGTCGTCGCCACCAATGGCGGCTCCGACCTGGTCTATCTGCCGACCAAGGACAAGAAGCTGGCGGCGAAAACCATCAAGGCCCTGCTCGAGCAGGATTACGTCTCCGGCCTGTTCGTCGAGGACTCGCTCGGCCGCTTCCCCGGCACCTTGCCGCTGTCGAGCATCAACCTGCGCGGCAAGTCGGCGACGCCGACGCCGTCGATCGTCGTCAACTTCCGCTCGTATGCCAGCGATTGCGGCGAGGCGCCGACCAATTGCTCGGTGCAGGTCGCCGACACCGTGCTGCGCCAGGGACAGGGCATGCATGGCAGCTTCAGCCGCGGCGACACCATGAACTTCATGGCGGCGATCGGGCCGGACTTCAAAACCGGCTTCGTCGACGAGCTGCCGGTCAGCAATGCCGACGTCGGCATGACGGCCGTCCAGCTCATGGGCCTTCGCGCCACCCAGAAGGGCAGCCTGGTCGGCCGGGTGATGTCGGAGGCGCTGCCCAACGGCGTCACGCCGAAAGCGTACAAGGCGGTTGAGAAGTCGAAAGTCTCCGAGAACGGCCTTCAGACCGTGCTGAACTTCCAGCGCGTCGGCAGCCAGCGCTATTTCGACGCCGCCGGCTTCCCGGGCCGCACGCTGGGGCTCGAGGTGGACGCCGGCAAACAAAAAACGGCGGGGAAATAACCCCGCCGCTTTCGCTCGCGCCCCGCAGGGGGCGCGAGAAGATCTCGGTTGTTACATGCCCAGATTTTTACATCCCAATGTCGAACACGTTCGGCAGCTGGCCCGCCAGGGGCAGCGCGGTGGCGCCGAGGAACGTCGCCACCATCGCCATCAGGCGGCGATTGTTCTGGCGCTTGCCGCGCATCTGGCCGGCGATCCACTCCAGCATCTCGCTGTTGACCTTGGAGGCATAGGACGGCGCCCAGCTCTCGATGTCGGTGTCGGCCGACAGCGCGACGCTGCGCGGCGGCACCTTCAGGCCCGAGGCGCTTGCGGCATAATGCGCAACGGCCTTGGCGAGCAAATCGTCGAAGCGGCCGCCATCGGTACGCTCGGTCGCGGCCTCGTTGATCTCGAACAGCACTTCAGCCTCGGTGCGGCTGACGGGCTGGTCGTTGACGGCGGTTGCGGTCAGGATGCGCGTGCACCAGGCGGTGTCATCGGCATCGAGCGAGCGGGAGAAATGCACCCTTCCCTTGGTAGTCGGGCCTTCGCCCGTAATCACGCCGTCGCGCACGATGCTCAGCGCATGGGCCGCGGTATCGCGGCAGGACGGCTCCAGGGACGGCGACTCAACAGATTTAGGCGCAGCGGCAGACATAGTTCACTTCCAGACTTCTTCTGATCGGCCAGCATTTTCATGCCGGCGTAAAGGGGTGGTTAACGATTCGATACGGCGATCGCGACTTTTCGAGATGGTTGCCAATTGGTCGCTGTCAGGACCGTTTTGGTTCTAGGAGCGCCGGGCGAGCGTGATGAAAGTCATAAAAGGCTTTATCGGGGCAATTGAGTCCGTGCGGCTCCGGTGGAGGTGTTTCGTCGCAGGCGCAGCTGTAACAAAAAAGTGCTAGGATATCGGCCCTTCAAAGAAGGAATTCACATTTTACTTGAAGCGGTTCACTTCAGCTCGACGACGCCCTATAATGGGGATGACGACAAAGACAATTTGTCATTTAGATTCAATGCGATGAGGTAGATCCATGACACTTCCGATCGGCACCACTGCACCCGACTTCGAAGCCGAGACCACCGAAGGGAAGATCAAGTTTCACGACTGGATCGGCAATAGCTGGGCGCTCCTGTTCTCGCATCCGAAAGACTTCACGCCGGTCTGCACGACCGAGCTCGGCGCACTCGCCAAGCTGAAGCCGGAATTCGACAAGCGCGGCGTCAAGCTGATGGGCCTGTCGGTCGATCCGGTCGACCGCCATGCCAAATGGTCGGAAGACATCAAGGAGACGCAGGGCGCAGCTCCGAACTATCCGATGATCGGCGACACCGATTACAACGTCTCGAAGCTGTACGGCATGCTGCCGGCCTCGACCTCAGGCGATCCCCTCACCCGCACCCCGGCCGACAACCAGACCGTCCGCAACGTCTTCATCATCGGGCCGGACAAGAAGATCAAGCTGGTGCTGGTCTACCCGATGACGACGGGGCGGAACTTCCTGGAGATCCTGCGCGTCATCGACTCGCTCCAGCTCACCGCCAAGCATCGCGTCGCCACCCCCGCGGACTGGTCGCAGGGCGACGACGTGATCATCGCGGGCTCGGTCTCCAATGACGAGGCCAAGACGATCTACCCGCAGGGCTGGAAGGAGCCGAAGCCCTACATCCGCATCGTGCCGCAGCCGAAATAATCCAACTGTCGTTCCGGGGCGGCCCGAAGGACCGAACCCGGAATCTCGAGATCCCGGGTCTGGTCCTTCGGACCATCCCGGGATGACGAGGTTGGATCAGGCCGCGTTCACGCGGTCGAGGAATCTGTCGACCTCAGCCTTCAGATGCAGGCTCTCGCCCGACAGGGCCTGTGCGGAGACGAACATCCGGCTCGAGGTCTCGCCGGTCTCGCTGGCGCCCTCGGCGGCGTGACGGACGTTGACGGCGACATCGGCGGTGCCCGACACCGCGGCGCGAACGCTGGCCACGATGTTATGGGTCGCGCTCTTCTGCTGCTCGACCGCAGCCGAGATCGAGCCCGCGATGCCGCTGATGCGTTCGATGGTCTGGCTGATCGCCTTGATGGCGGCGACCGATTCCTCGGTCGCGAGTTGCATGCTCTCGATCTGGCTCGAGATCTCGTCGGTCGCCTTGGCCGTCTGGCCGGCGAGCGTCTTGACCTCCTGGGCCACCACCGCGAAGCCGCGGCCGGCATCGCCCGCGCGCGCGGCCTCGATGGTGGCGTTCAGCGCCAACAGGTTGGTCTGCTCGGCGATCGAGGTGATCAGCTTGACGACGTCGCCGATGCGCGCGCCCGCCTCGGAAAGCTGCGCGATACGCTGATCGGTCGCCTCGGCCTGTTGCACCGCCTCGGCGGAAATCTCGTTCGATTCCTGCACGCGCCGGGTGATCTCGGAGATCGATTGAGACAGCTCGTCGGAGGCCGATGCCGCCGAACGCACGTGCTCGGAGGCATTTTCGGAGGCGCCGGCGGACTGAGCCGACAGATCGGCGGTGGAGCGTGCGACGTCGGTGAGCTGCCGCGCCACGCGCTCGAACTCGCCCGACGAGGTCAGCACCTTGTCGAGGACGCCGCCGACGCTGCCGCGGAATTCCTCGACGAAGTTGCGCAGGTCGGATTTGCGCTGCTCGACCGCTGCGGCCGAGGCCGCCGCCTGCTCGCTGCGCATCCGCGCCCGCTCCAGCGAATTGCTCTTGAACACCGCGGCCGTGCGGGCGATCTCGCCGATCTCGTCGGCGCGATCCTCGCATTCGATCGCGACGTCGCTCTGGCCGTTGGCAAGCGCGGTGAGCGAGCGCGTGACCGAGGTGAGCGGCCGGGTGACGCGGCGGACGACCAGCAGGGTCAGGATCAGCACCAGAAGCGCGGCGAGCCCGGCGGCCGCCGCCATGCTCTCGATGGCGTGGGCCAGCATGCTCTCATACTGGGCCATCGGGATGCCGACATAGAGAATGCCGGTGACCTTGCCGGAGGCGTCCGCGATCGGGAAATAGGCGGTCATGAACGACTTGCCGAACAGAGTGGCCGGCCCCTTATAGGCCTCGCCCCGGCGCAGCGGCGCCTGCCCCGGATGGTCGGCCGCGAGCTGGGTGCCGACGGCGCGGTCGCCATTTTCCTTTTTCACGTTGGTGGAGCGGCGGACGAACTGCCCGCTGGCATCGTCGAACACGAACAGGGTCGCGTTGCCGCCGACATAGGACACGGCACGATCGACGATGGCGTGATCGTTGAAGTCGGGCATCTTGGGGATCTCGGCGCGCACCACCGCGCCATCCCGCATCGTGACCTTGGCGGCCGGAACGGTCTCGGTAAAGGCCAGCGCCAGCGTGCGCAGATTGACCTCGATGTCGCGCAATGCGCGGTCATTGAAGGCGGACGTCAGCGACCAATAGCCGGCGCCGACCACGAGCGCCGTGTTCACGGCGATCAGCAGCACGGCGCACAGGAGCGCCTTGGTGCCGAGCTTGAACTGCGGCAGGAACTTCGCCGTTGGAATATTGGACATGGATGGAACGACCCCCGTAATTCCTGCATATTCGTGCAATCGGCTTACGGCCGCATTAACGGCGGTTCGCACCGCCGCACCCCGGCATGGTTTCCAATTGATAAACGAGGCCCTCCCTGACCACGCCAAACACGCCGCCCATCATCGTCTGGTTCCGCGATGATCTTCGCCTGTCCGACCATCCCGCCCTCCACGCCGCCGCGAAAGCCGGCGCACCGGTGCTCTGCCTCTTCGTCCTCGACGACGGCGCCGGCCGCACACCCGGCGCCGCAACGTGCTGGTGGC